>JAKBHH010000004.1 GCA_021836865.1 Acidobacteriota bacterium | reverse complement strand
GGTCTGGCCGATCGATCCATCCAGGCGCTGGCCGGCCTTACCCCTGCAGCCTACGCCGCCAGTCTGGCGAAGTAGCCTATCCCGCCTGCACAGACCCGTCAACCATGGGTTTGCCCGAACGCGTACAATCGAATCGCGTATACACGGCAATAGGCATGTGTTGGGAAGAATGCTCAAGCGCGGGCTGCTCCACCGGAGCGAAGGGCGTACTTATACCGGCGGCTCTCGCGCAAGAAACTTGCGCGGCGAATGGTCCGCGGCATCTCTGCGCACTGTTGCATAGAGCAAACCCGATGGGTGGTCTTGCCGATATCGTAGATCCTGGGCTTGCAACAATGCGAGAACGCCGGAGGCTGGGCGCGTGAGGGCAGACTGGTGAGACTGCGGTTGCCCAGGTCCCGGCGCGATGCGGGACCTGGGCGGCAGCGCGCTATTTGCAGCCGGTGTGGGGTTTGGTGATGACGACCTCTGTGGGGAGCCAGTCGGAGAGGCGCTTGTCATTGATCTCGGCGTCTTCGGCTCCGGGGTTGAGCGAGGAGCGGGCGAGCGCGACGGAGACCTTGACTTTGCCTTTCATGCAATAGGCGCCGGTGAGGCGGGCGAGGCCCTGGTCGGCGATGTCGAGCGTGTCGGCGGAGAGCTTCCCGTCGGCTCCGGAGATGTCAAACGGGGCCAGGATGATCTGGTTGACGATCAGCTTGTCGGTCTTGATGCCGGAGGTGTCAAAGCGGACGACCAGAGTGGCGCGGCGCTCAAGGGCGTCAGGGTTGGCGGTGAAGTTGACGCCGGGAAGAGTGATGCCGGCGGGGTTGGGCTTGGGCGCTTTGGTGTCAAAAGTGAGGCGATAGGGAAGGCCCTTCCACTTGGGTTGTGTGGGAATGCCGGCGGTGTTGTCTGGCTTGCTGTTGCAGCCGGCGACGAGCATCAGTCCGCTAAGAGTCAGCAGGATGACATTTTTCATGAGGTTCTCCTGAAGGAAGAAAATGACGGGCCAGAATACCACCGCGGAGGTACGGTGGGGTGTGATGGGGGTAAACGCGGGGAGTACCGAGGTTTTCCATCCATCCCGCGGAAGGCGCGGGATGGATGCTACGAGGCTTTGCGGAGCGGCTTGCGGCGCGCGGGGGATTTTTTCGCAGCGCGTTTGGGCCTGGCGGGCGCGGGCACGACGGAGAGGCGCAGGCCCATGGGCTTGAGGACGGCAACGAGCGTCTTGAGGGTGGGATTGCCCTTGGGCGAGAGCGAGCGATAGAGAGCTTCGCGGCTGAGGCCCGCGCTGGCGGCGATTGCGGCGAGACCGCCGCAGGCTTCGGCGAGAGCGCGAAGTGCGAGCAGGCCGCCAGCGCGTTCGTCTGGATTGTCGAGGGAAGCGAGGGCGAGCTTGAGGTATTCGGCGGCAAACTCGCGGTCTGCGCGGAGTTCCTCGACCACCCACTCATGATGCGGAGCTGCGCCTGCGAGGTTTTTCATGATTGCCTCCGTTTCCAGTCTGCCCAATAGCTTTTGGCACGCTCGATATCTTCCGATTGACTGCTCTTGTCGCCGCCGCAGAGGAGGATGATCCAGTGGTCTCCATGGCGGCCGCAGTAGACACGATAGCCTGCTCCGGCATGGACACGCAATTCCAGCACGCCTTCACCCACGGCCTTGGCGTCGCCAAAGTTTCCTGCTTCGAGATGGTTCAGGCGCATGGCGATGCGGGCCTTTGCAAGCTTATCGCGCATTTGTCCAAGCCACGTGCGAAATGGGAAGATCCCATCCTCACGCTGATAGTGGACAATTTCGAACACGCATCGATTGTAGCATGAAAGCTACAAAGGGTGGCGGGGTGTGTGCCGGGGACTGGCGGTGGTTCAGGAGGACGGGAGTGGCTGCGTGGAGGTTTGAGGTCTCCCACCCTTCCCGCAGAAAGCGCGGGAAGGATGGGGCGCCCGCGACGACTACGACGAGATGAATTACTCTCGTTAAAGCCTGCCCGCTATGGGATACGCATTCTGAGGGCAAGGTCACTATCCCGATGGAATCGGATGTTGGCTGTGACAGAAGCATCGGGGGTTGTGAAATTCCTTGGGGTGCTGGTCAATGTACTCTCTGAATTTTCTGTCCAATTTCCATTCACAAGGATCAATGCCTATCTGAGCTGCCAATACAGATACTTGGACGTTACTTTTCGTTAGCAATTGTCCAAAAGACTCCACATGACCCGCCCCACAAACGAAGAGTATATTCGCGTCCAATGAAGGGCGGATCTTGGACAGCCAAAACGCCTCGCGCTTGGGAAATTGGTGCGCAATCTCGTGTGCCCTTGCCGCACAGTTGCCAACCCCGTGGACCTTCCGGATAAATTCTTCCGTGTGATAGCCAATCATCTCTCGTTCAGTGGCGTCGGGGTCAACGAATTGATGTCGGATGCTATTGTTTCGGGCGATCTCGATGAGGATAGATTGAGCCTCGTTCTTATTCAGGTACTCAGGATGATCCTCTTCAGCGAGCAGGCTCAATTCTAGTGATTTTATTGCCGATTCAACCGTTGATCGGAATTTGTCATGATGCTCCGTCAGGTCATGTCTGAGACGCCGCCGCTGGGCATTCATATGGTCGACACCGACGATATAGATCATCGCATTCAACTTCAGGATCAGTTCAAGAACATCGTCCGGTAGAGAGTGTCGCGCTGGACGGGTTGGAAGCCGGCGTCGCGGATGATGCGGCGGAGTTCCTCTTCCGTGGTGCAGTTGCTGGTGCCCGCGGCTTTGACGACGTTCTCTTCGAGCATGACGGACCCTACGTCGTTGCCGCCGAAGTGGAGGCCGAGCTCGAGGACCTTGAGGCCCTGCGTGACCCAACTGGCCTGCACGTTCTCGATGTTGTCGAGATAGAGGCGGGAGATGGCGAGGGTCTTGAGGTATTCGACCGAGGTCGCCTCGTCCCAGCCGCGGCCGCCGAGGGCGGTGTTGTGGGGCTGGAAGCTCCAGGGGATGAAGGCGGTGAAGCCGCCGGTCTCTTCCTGCAGGCGGCGCACAACTTCGAAATGGTTGACCCGCTGGTCGAAGGTTTCGCCGACGCCGAACATCATGGTGGCAGTGGTCCTCATGCCGAGCTGGTGGGCGGTGCGATGGACGCTGACCCAGTCCTCAGTGCGGCACTTGAGGCGCGCGATACGGAAGCGGACGTCGTCGTCAAGGATTTCGGCGCCGCCGCCGGGGATGGAGTCGAGGCCGGCATCGCGGAGGCGGGCGATGGTGGTGCGGAGGTCGAGGTTGCTGTACTCGGCGATGGCGAGGACTTCCGACGCGGAGAGGCAGTGGAGCCAGATCTGCGGGAAGCGCTGCTTGATGCCGCGGAAGAGCGACTCGAACCAGTCGATCTTGAGGTCGGGGTGGATGCCGCCCTGCATGAGCACGCCGGTGCCGCCCATCTCGACGGTTTCGGCGATCTTCTCGTATATCTTCTCGAAGTCGAGGATGTAGCCTTCGTTGGATTTGGGTCCTTTGAGCGGGCGGTAGAAGGCGCAGAAGGTGCAGTACTCAGTGCAGAAGTTGGTGTAGTTGATGTTGCGATCGATGATGTAGGTGACGACGCCCTCGGGGTGCAGGCGGCGGCGGACGGCGTCCGCCTCAAAGCCAAGGCCGATGAGGTCAGCGGATTGAAAATAATCGAGGGCCTGCTGGCGGTTGAGCGTCATAGGTTGATTTTACCAATTCGCGGATGTTCGGTCAGCCCGCTGAGAGACCTGGGGGCTATTTGGGTTGGGTTTTGCGGAAGAGAAAGAGGCCGCGGGTGTGTACGGGCTCACGGCGGGTACGCGAGAGGTTGGAGGCGGTGGAGATACCGCTGAAGAGAACAAAGAAATCCCAGAAGGCGAGCAAATGGTCGCGAAGGGAGCGTGGGCCGATGGGGGAAGAACGTGGGCGAACGGAAAGCATATCTCAGTGTATTGGAGACCAGCGGGCCGCCGCGGGTTGCATTTTCTGCTGGCGCGGCGGCGTGGCGGGTTACCTGGGCTGCTGTTTTTTCGATGCTGGACTCGGTGCCGGCTTTTTGTTTGGGCTGGAGATGCCCATGCTCATGAGAAAGAAGCGCAAACCTTTGCGAAGTGCTTCAAGCATGATGACTTTCCTTTTGCGGCGGGGCTACTTTGCTGCCGCAGCGCGGGGCGGTGCAGGCGAAGGTGCGGGAGCGCGCAGCAGGTCGAGCGCGGCCGGCGGCAGGGGCTTGTCCGCGTTGGCGAGCAGCAGAGCGACCTGCCACATTTCAGTGTCGGTGAGCTGCTTTTTATAGGAGGGCATGCCGGTGAGGCGGATGCCATTGTCGATCTTCCAGTAGGTTTCGCCCGGGGGGTCGTCGCTGACGCCGACGACCGTGCCGTTGTGGTGCTTTTGCCAGAGCGGCGGCGCGTCGGGGAACATGTTTTTGCCAATTTCAGAGGGCTGGCCGTAGACGCCGTGGCAGAAGGCGCACTTGTCGGC
The DNA here is from genome assembly GCA_021836865.1 of Acidobacteriota bacterium. Taxonomy (GTDB): domain Bacteria; phylum Acidobacteriota; class Terriglobia; order Terriglobales; family Acidobacteriaceae; genus Telmatobacter. The sequence continues at coordinate 81,455 of JAKBHH010000004.1, read as the reverse complement.
ATAGATGTGTGCGCCGGCGATGAAGTTATCGCCTGAGGGCTGGATGGGCGGCTGGGCAATCATTTCGCGGTCGATGCGGGCGTTGAGCGGGATATGGGTGAGCTGCCGCTCGAAGGGAAAGGGCTGGTCATCGACGGCGACGGGGATGTTGCCAAATTTGAAGTAGACGAGGCCGGCGACGGGCACTAAAAGCAGCCCGAGGATAATCCCAAGCAGGATGCGTGACATGAACGGTGAAACCTCCGTGGACTTCAATCGTAGAGCATGGGAGCACGGGGTTGCGCCGGAATGGGCGATTTCGAGCGAAAAATGAGGTGATTCGCCAGGATCAAGGCGGTGCGCGTGCAGCCAAGGGGCGGCAGATGCGTCCAAGTTGCGTGTGGGGTCGCCCGCAAGGCAGTTCAAGATGATTTAATACCTAATGGGGGAGCGCTTCATAGCGGGTGCTTCCGTAACGTTGTGGAGGGTTCCCGAAAGCATGGTTTTATTCCGCCGTTTTGTGTTTTTGCTGGCGCTGGTGTTGCCGGCCGCCGTGGTGGTACACGGGGAGAGTACGGATTCGAGCAGCAGCTCGTCGCTCGACGGGCAGCAGGAGAGCCAGGCCCAGCAGTCTGCGGGTGCGGCGACCCAGCCGCAGATGAGCGTGCAGGAGCGCATCCGGCTGCGGCGCGCGCAGCGGCAGGCGCAGACGATTCACGACACGTACTCCCCGCAGTGGGAGGCGTTTCTCGGCACGGGCTATCTGCGGTTTATCCCTGGCCCGAACAAGGAGCGCGTGGCGTATTACGGGTGGGATACGGCGCTGACGCGGTACCTGAGCCCGCGGCTGGGCGTGACGGCCGATATGCGCGGCTACTATGGCACGGCGTATGTGGGACTCAACTTTGCCGCGATTACGCGGCCTGCAATCAGCGAGTACGGAATGCTGATGGGGCCGACGTACAGGGTGTATCTGCGACCCAAATACTCGATTTCAGCGCGCGTGCTGGGCGGCGCGACGCTGGGGAATTTCTCGAGCGATACGAACGGATTTGGCAGCACAGCTCTGGGACTTTATCCGGACGGCTTTACCTACGCGGTGGATCCTGGCCTGATCGGCGAGGCGAATGTCAGCCCGGACCTGTCGTTGCGGGTTGGCGGCGAGTATTATCTGACGGGCTTCGGCTCGTCCTTTCAGCACAGTTTTGGCTATACGGTGGGGTTTGTGTATCGCTTCGGCAACAAAATGAAGTAGCACCGGGCGATGTCGGTTCTTCATTGATTGCTCATCCTTTCCGCGGCAAGGCTGCGGAAAGGATTTGAGCGCATCGGCGGAAGATCTGCGACTTTCGATTCCCCTCCAGAAAAAGCCAGGGAAAAACTGTCTTGACATCCGATGAAGGCTGTGTCTATACTCGCGGCGCTTGAGTAAATCGAATTACTCAGATGCCGAGCGGTACGCCCGGAATGCCTGCGCCGCGGGCATAGTTGGTGTGCGCCCAAAGGGAGAGTGTGCGATGGTGCAAATGGTGCATGAGATTCCGCGGGCCCGTGTTGCGGGCGAGGCTGTGTCGCGCAGGGTTCGTTCCTTTGCCTGGGTTTTGATCCTTCTGCTGATGCCCGTGGCGATGCGCGTTGAGGCGCAGACGGTGGCGACGTACAGCTTTGAGGATGGCGGGGCGGACGGGTGGACCTCGTTCAACGGGGCGACGGCCCCGGTGGCGACGAACCTGACGGCGTATGCCGGCACGTACAGCCTGGCGACGACCACGGGCGCGAGCGGACAGGGCGGGCCATCTCTAGTTGTGACTCCGTTGCTGCAGGCCGGTGCTCAGTACACGATTACCGGATGGGTGAAGCTGGCGAGCGGCGAAGCGGCGAGCGATGCGAATTTCACCGTGCGGCGCAGCGATGCGAGTTGCAGCGGCGGTACGTGCTACGACACCATTGGTAGCTACAAGGTGGCCGTGACGGATTCGGGATGGGCGCAGATTGGCGGCAGCTATACCGTGAGCGCGACGGAGACGGGGATGACGCTGTATGCGCAACTGGTGGGCGCGACGACGGCGCAGACGTTTTATCTGGACGATGTGGTGATTACGGAGACGGCTCCGCCGCCGGGCGGAACACCGATCGCCACGTACACCTTTGCCGATGGCGGGACGGATGGATGGTTTGCGTTCGGCTCGGCAACGTTGACGAACGCTGCGCCGCCGACGGCGGACCCGAATGGCGACACGCACAGTCTGCTGGTGGCGAATCGGACTTCAGGCTATATGGGGCCCGCGCTGAATCTGTTGAGCGTGCCGAATGTGGTGGCGGGCGCAACGTATCAGGTGACGGCCTATGTGCTGCTGGCTGCGGCGGACGCAACGAATCCGACGGCAACGATTTCAACCAAGACGACGGACTGCGCGACATCGGGTGCGTACAGCAACATTGCTACGTCAGGGCCGCTGTCGAGCGCGGTATGGACGAAGGTGCAGGGCACGTTCAGCTTCAGCAATCTGCCGGGACCGCCGACCGGGCTTACGCTTTACATTCAATCGAGCAGCGCCACGGATTCGTTCTACATCAGCGATGTGACGATCGGGCAGCTTGCGCCACCGCCCCCCACGCCAAGCCAGCAGGACAACACGGGGATCTCGAGCACCTTTGAAGATGGCGGGACGGATGGATGGAGTTCGCGCTCGGGCAAGTCGAGCGTGACGAACTCGACGGCAGCGGCGCATACGGGCACGCACAGCCTGCTGACGACGGGACGCATTGCGAACTGGGACGGCCCGCAGATCAGCGTGAGCGACAAGATGTATCCGGGCAGCGTGTACAACCTGAGCGCATGGGTGATGCTGACGCCGGCGGACGGCACGAGCCACGTGATCAACATGAGCCTGCAGACGACGCTGAGCGGAAACACAAGTTATCCCAGCATTACGGGGTATCCGGGCGTGACGGTGCCGGCGGACGGGCAATGGCACCAGATCAGCGCGATGGGCTACACCATGGCGAATAGCTATGACACGGGTCAGGCGAGCCTCTACCTGCAGACGGTGCCTCCCTCCGGCAACGATCTGGTGTCGTTCTACACGGACGATTTCCAGTTGACCTATGTTCCGCCGGCGGTGATTCAGAGCAACATTCCGTCGATCTACAAGACGCTGGCGCAGTTCTTCCCGGTGGGCGCGGCGACGGATATGAGCGACATCAGCGGGCCGCACGCGCAGTTGCTGGCGATGCACTTCAACAGCATGACGCCGGGCAACGATCTGAAGTGGAGTTCAGTGGAATCGTCCAAAGGCTCGTTCGACTACACGAACGGCGATGCTCTGGTGGGCGAGGCGGTGTGCGCGGGGATGCGCGTGCGCGGGCAGAACCTGGTGTGGTCCACGGCAGCGCAGACGCCATCGTATGCGACGGGCGACGGCACGAACTCGGCGGCGAATCAGGCGGTAGTGACGGCGAATATCCAGGAGCATATTCAGAACGAGGTGCAGCACTTCGGGACCAAGGTGTATGCGTGGGATGTGGTGAATGAGCCGCTGGATCCGAGTCAGCCCGACTGCCTGGAGCACGGGCCGTTCTATCAGGTGCTGGGCAAGAGCTACATCGACGTTGCGCTGGAGGCCGCGCGGCAGTATGCGCCGGCAGGGACCAAGCTCTTCATCAATGAGTACAGCACGAGCGATCCGGCGCGACTTGCGTGTCTTGTGAAGGTGGTCAGCGATCTGCGCGCGCGCGGGATTCCGCTGGATGGCGTGGGGCATGAGATGCACAACGCGATCAACTATCCCGCGGTGAGCGCGATGTCGAACGCGATTGAAACCATGGCGGACAACTTCCCCGGCCTGGACCAGCAGGTGACGGAGTTCGACATGAGCGTGTACAACGCCGGCGATAAAACCTCAAACTACGGAAACAACATTCCGCCGGCGGTACTGGCCGAGCAGGGATGGCTGTACAAGAATACGTTCGACCTGTTCCGGCGCTGGAGCGGCAAGATCAGCGCGGTGACGCTGTGGGGCATGGCGGATGACGATACGTGGCTGGACAGCTTCCCGGTGGTGCGGACGGATTATCCGCTGCCGTTTGACATGCAACTGCAGGCCAAGCCGGCGTACTGGGGGATTGTCGATCCGACGCAACTGCCGGGCTACGGGATGACGTTTGCCATCACGAGCACCGCGACGACGGAGGACCAGCGCATCCTGACGGTCACGGCGACAAACGGTGACGTGGGTCCGGCGTATGCGACGCAGCTGAACAGCATCACCTTCACGCAACTGACGGAGCCTGCCTGCACGCCAAGGGTGGTGTCGCCGTCGAGCTTCCCGATGCAGCTGGGCGATATTGGCACGGGTGGCACGGCGAGCGCGTCGTTCACAGTGAGCATCGTGGGCTGCAATCCGAATGCGGAGTTCACTGTGAGCGTGCCGTGGAGCTCGGCGGTGTATGACACCGGAACAGCTACGCAGACGATGAACTTCAACCGCGGCGCACAACAGTAAGCGCCGAGAAAACTGCAGGCTCCCCATGACGTGGCCCGGATGCGGGTGCGCGAGGGTCATGGGGAGCCTGATTTTTTGCGCGGCTGTGAGCGGCGCTACTGCAAGATGGGAATGCCGGCGATGCGTTGCTGCCACTCGGCGGGACCGGTCTGGTGGACGCTGGTGCCTTTGGAGTCCACAGCGACGGTGACGGGCATGTCGCGCACGTCGAACTCATAGATGCCTTCCATGCCGAGATCCTGGAAGGCGAGCTGACGGGCGCCGGTGATGGCTTTCGAGACGAGATATGCTGCACCGCCAACGGCCATGAGGTAGATTGCTCCGAATTCCTTGATGGCTTCAATGGCGACTGGGCCGCGCTCGGCTTTGCCGACCATGCCGAGGAGGCCGGTTTCAGCGAGCATCTGGCGGGTGAACTTGTCCATGCGCGTGGCTGTGGTGGGGCCGGCGGGGCCGATGACCTCCTCGCGGACAGGATCGACGGGGCCGACGTAATAGATGAAGCGGCCGCGGAAGTCGACGGGAAGTTTTTCGCCGCGGTTCAGCATGTCGGTCATGCGCTTGTGCGCGGCGTCGCGGCCGGTGAGGAGCTTGCCGGTGAGGAGAAGGACTTCGCCGGGCTTCCAGGTGGCGGCTTCAGCGCGGGTGACGGTGTCGAGGTTGACGCGGCGCGCGCCGGAGACGTCATAGGTGAGTTTAGGCCAGTCCTGCAGATTCGGCGGATCAAGGTAGACGGGGCCGGAGCCGTCGAGGACGATGTGCGCGTGGCGCGTTGCGGCGCAGTTGGGAATCATGGCGACGGGCAGGTTGGCGGCGTGCGCAGGGGTGTCCAACACCTTTACGTCCAGCACGGTGGTTAGTCCGCCGAGGCCTTGCGCGCCGATGCCGAGCCGGTTGACCTTGTCGTAGAGCTCAACGCGGAGCTTTTCGGCGGTGGTTTGGGGGCCGCGGGCGATGAGGTCCTGGATGTCGATGGGGTCCATCAGCGATTGTTTGGCGAGCAGCATGGCCTTTTCCGCTGTGCCGCCGATGCCGATGCCGAGCATTCCGGGCGGGCACCAGCCGGCGCCCATGGTGGGCACGGTCTTGAGCACCCACTCGACAATGGAGTCCGACGGATTGAGCATAGCGAATTTGCTTTTTGCTTCAGAGCCGCCGCCCTTGGCCGCGACGGTGACATCGACTTTGTCTCCGCGCACGAGTTCGACGTTGACGACGGCGGGGGTGTTGTCTTTGGTGTTGATGCGCTTGCCGGCCGGGTCGGCCTGGAGCGACATGCGCAGCTTGTTGTCGGGGTCGAGATAGGCTCGGCGCACACCTGCATCGACCATCTCCTGGAGATCGAGTTGCTTCTCGCCGGGGCCGGCCTCGAAGCGAACGTTCATGCCGACTTTGACGAAGGCGTTGACGATGCCGGTGTCCTGGCAGATGGGGCGATGGCCCTCTGCGCACATGCGGCTGTTGATGAGGATCTGCGCGATGGCGTCTTTGGCGGCGGGCGACTGCTCGCGCTCATAGGCCTTGGCGAGTGAGGTGATGTAGTCGACGGGATGATAGTAGCTTATGTATTGCAGAGCGCCGGCGACGCTGGCGATGAAGTCTTCCTGCAGGATGACGGTCATGGAGATTCCCTCGAAAATCTTGCACTTCTAGGGTAATCGATGCGAGGCGGGGACGTCCGAAGCGGGCGCCCATCAAGGCGCTGGCGGTGCTTCGTGAGACTGCCGTGTGGATTGTTCGGCTGGATTAATGAGGTCCCCGCAATCACCGCTGCCCTCAAGGGCAAATGGATCCATGTCCTCATCACCGATCGGCGCACCGCAGAGCGGTTGATTTCGAATGCCTCACAGACCCCGTCGCTTTACTCGCCTCTTGCCTTGATTCGTTCCGGGCCCCGCGGATGCGCGAAAGACGGGCATGTCTGAGCGATCTGTCGGCAGGACCTTCCATCAAATATTATTGCGTACGCAGGACCGGGTCGAGGCAGGGAATCAACGAAACATTCGGAGGAGAAACATGCGGATTGAGGAGTTCATACGGAGCGGTTCGCGGGTGTGGATTCTGCTGGTGGTTGGATTGAGTTTTGGCGCAGCGGCGACAGCGCAGCCTGCGCTTCCGCCGGCGGCTGACAGCTTTACCGGGCACCCGCGGGTGGCGATCATCAGCGACATCGGCAACGAGCCCGACGATCAGATGTCGTTTGTACGCCTGCTGCTCTACTCGAACGAACTCGATCTTGAGGCGATGATTGCCTCGACATCGACCTGGCAGCGGACCGCCACGCATCCTGAGACGATGCACGCGATTGTTCAGGCCTACGGCCGAGTACGGCCCAACCTGCTGCTGCACGCCAAGGGCTGGCCCACGGCCGAAGAACTGGATCAGCGCATCTTTGCAGGCCAGCCTGCTTACGGCATGGCCGCTACCGGAGAGGGCAAAGCGTCTGCCGGCTCACAGGCGCTGATGAAGGCGATGGAACGCGACGATCCGCGCCCGCTGTGGATCTGCCTCTGGGGCGGCGTCAACACCCTGGCGCAGGCGCTGATCGATTTGCGCGCCAGGAATTCGCAGGCGGAGATGGAGCGGCTGGTGTCTCATTTGCGTGTCTCTTCGATCTCGGATCAGGATGACGCCGGGCCATGGATTCGCCGCGAGTTTCCCGCGCTGTTTTATGTGGTCAAGCCCAGTCCGCCGAACGGAGAGGAGTACTATTACGCGACCTGGACGGGTATCAGCGGTGATCTCTTCTACCGCAACGGCGCGGGCGCCGATACAAGCCTTGTGACCAATGAGTGGCTTGAGACGCATATTCGCGCCAAGGGCCCGATGGGCAAGTGGTATCCGAAGTTTCTCTTCATCATGGAAGGCGATACTCCGTCGTATCTAGGGCTGATCGACAATGGTTTGAATGCTTATCGGAGGCCGGACTGGGGCGGCTGGGGCGGGCGCTATGTCTACCGACAGCCCTACGGCGAACCCCATGCGATCTGGACGCAGGGCGGCGACGAATTTACGCGTGCAACCTCACAGGATCGCGTGGTCGGCATTGACGGCGTGGAGCATGTTTCAGATCAGGCGACGATCTGGCGCTGGCGCGAGGCTTACCAGAATGACTTTGCCGCGCGCATGGACTGGACGATCAAGGACTTTGCGCACGCCAACCACAATCCCGAACTGGTGGTGAACGGACAAGGGGGGACCGCTCCCGTCGAGTTCACCGTTGCGGCAAAGCAGACGGTGACGCTGGACGCGACAGGGAGCCAGGACCCCGATGGGCAGGCGCTGCACTACAAGTGGTGGGTTTACGAAGAGGCGGGCCTTGCGGGTAGTCACGGCGCGGATGTGGCCATTACGGCCGCCAATAGTCCCAGGGCCCAGGTGACAATCCACTCCCCGTGCCGCGACGCGTGGATTCCCGGTTTGATTCCTTGCAGAGGGGAAGGCGTTGCACACATCATTCTGGAAGTGACCGATGAGGGAGCACCGCGGCTCACGTCGTATCGGCGCATCGTGCTGCATGTGCAGGCGCCGCCTGCGGCTTCGGCTGGAACTGGAAAGTAGGCGCAGACGGCGTAGACTGTCGCTTGGGTGAGGGCAACCTGGTGCGGGACCTGGAGCGGCCGTTTCCATCTTCCGCGTGGTTGCTTTGCACCCCGCGCGCTACACTGAACTCAACCATGGTCTTTGTTCTCGACAACTACGATTCATTCACCTACAACCTTGTTCAGTATCTGGGCGAACTGGGTGCGAAGGTCGTCGTCTACCGCAACGATGAGCTGACGGTGGAAGAGGTGGAAGCGCTCAAGCCGGAGCGGATTCTGCTCTCACCCGGCCCCTGCACGCCCGGCGAGGCAGGCATCCTGGTTCCGCTGATCCGGCGCATGGCGGGCAAGGCGCCGATTCTTGGCGTTTGCCTGGGCCATCAGGCAATTGGCGAGGCCTTTGGCGGGCAGGTTGTCCGCGCGCACCATCTGATGCACGGCAAGACGAGTCCTGTGACACACGATGGCAAAGGCATCTTTACCACTCTGCCCAACCCGCTGACCTGCACCCGCTATCACTCGCTGATTGTGGCGGAAGAAAGTCTGCCGAAAGAGCTGACCGTGACTGCGCGCACCCCGGAGTCCGATGGTGGCACGGTGATCATGGGCCTGCGTCATCGCAGCCTGCCGATTGAGGGTGTGCAGTTTCACCCCGAGAGCGTCCTTACCGAAGGCGGACACCAGATGATCCGCAACTTCCTGGACATGTAGCCACGATGCCAGCTCTGCCGCAAGCGATACAGCGTCTTCCAGGCCAGCTGCTCTGTGCCGGGCTTCTTGCTGCGGCCGTGCCGCAGCTGTTTGCGCAGAGTGCGGCCACCCCCGCGCCGTCGGCAGCGGCTGCAAGCGTGGCCGGCCCGATTGCGATTGTGCCCATTGACGGCACGAGTTCAGGAAGCGGCGCCAGCGTCACCGGCGCGCTGGAAGTGACCTCAGGCAAGGCGATCATTGCGGCGAGCGGTACCGTCACTTCAGGCACTGCCACCACCGATGTGATGCTGCCGCATCGCGGGACGCTGCGCGTCTGCGCTTCAACTGCCGTAAAGCTGGCCGCGGATTCGAGCGCGCCCATTGGCGAGATCCCCGGGCTGATGATGGCTCTGGATCACGGCGCGGTGGAGGCCAGCTTTGCCACAGGACGCAGCGCCGACGTGCTGCTCACGCCCGACTTCCGCATCCTCATCAGCGGACCCGGCGCGGCAGACGTGAAGGTGCGTCTTGGCGAGCATGGCGACACGTGCATTGATAATCCCGGCGCGGACGCGCCCTATGTGCTGGTTACCAGCGTTTTTGATGGAAGCAATTACCGTGTGCGGCCCGGCCAGCGGGTCATGTTCCAGCATGGAAGCGTCCATGAGGTGGTGGACGAGGAAAAAGAACCCTGCGGCTGCCCGCCCGAGCCGCATCCCGGCACGAATGAGTTTCCGCTGGCGCAGAGCGCGGGCCTTGCGCCAACGCCGAAGCCCAAGCCCAGCCCGGCGAAGCGCGAGGGCCAGCCCGCGGAGCCGTCTCCGCCCCTGGTCTTCAACGCGGCGGGCAGCGCGGCACAGACCGCGACCGTGAGGGAGCCGGCGACGGCGAACAAAGCCGCGGCTGCAACACCGGCAGCGCCCCGGCCCGCGCATAAAAACAAGGCTGGATTCTTCGGCCACGTAGGCCACTTTTTCCGCCGCATCTTTGGCGCGGAGTGAGTGCCTTACATCTCCCGCGCGCGTTCGATGGCGCGAATCACTGCACGCGCCTTATTGATGGACTCCTCATATTCCAGCTCCGGAACAGAGTCAGCCACAATGCCGGCGCCCGCCTGGACATAGCCTTTGCCGTTCTGCGTGAGCAGGGAGCGGATGGCGATGCAGGAGTCCAGGTTGCCGGAGAAGTCCGCGTAGAGGACTGTGCCGCCGTAGGCGCCGCGCCGCGCCGGTTCGAGCTCCTCGATAATTTCCATGGCCCGCACCTTGGGCGCTCCGCTGAGCGTGCCGGCGGGGAAGCAGGCGCGCAGGGCATCCACGGCGGTCAGTTCGGGCTTAAGCTGCCCTTCAATCGTGCTGACAATGTGCATCACGTGGCTGTAACGCTCGACAAACATCAGGCGATCCACCTTGACGCTGCCGAATTTACTGACGCGGCCTACATCGTTGCGGCCCAGGTCCACCAGCATCACGTGTTCGGCGCGTTCTTTCTCGTCGTGCATCATCTCGTATTCCAGCGCCAGGTCCTCTGCTTCAGTGACGCCGCGGGGACGGGTTCCGGCGATGGGACGGTACTCGACCTTGCCGTCATGGACGCGTACCAGCAACTCCGGCGACGAGCCCGCCAACTCCACCGTCGCCGACTGTTTTGATCTTTTGGAGGAGTTCTGCGGCGGTGTTTTCTTACCCAGTGGACCTTCCGGGGTGAAGCGGAGGAAGTACATATAAGGGCTGGGATTAACGGCGCGCAGGGCGCGGTAGACCTGAAATGTGTTTGTGCCCGGCTCCATGTCGAAACGCTGTGAGAGGACGGTCTGAAAGACGTCGCCCGCGACGATGTATTCCTTGGTGCGATTCACAGCCGCCAGAAAATCCTGCTTGCGGGTGCGATGCGTGACCTTCAGCTTTGCCGTGCCCTTGACCGCAGGCAGGCTGGGGAGCGGTTGCGCAAGGCGTCTTTCCAGGCGGGCCAGCCGCTTGACCGCGTCGGCGTAGGCCTTGTCGGGCGCATACCGGCGTACGTCGGCGGTAGCAATGAGCCAGATCTGCTTGCGCACGTGGTCAAAGGCCAGCACTTCATCGAAGAAGAGAAGGCAAGCGTCCGGCACGCCCAGTTCATCGGCGGCCAACTCGGGCAGGCGTTCGATCTGGCGGACGGCATCGTAGGCGAAGAAGCCGACTGCGCCGGCGGTGAAGGGCGGCAACCCGGAAAGGCGCGCGGGCTTATGCCCGCCCAGGGCCTGATGCAGGATGTGGAAGACGTCGCCCTCAATGTGCGTGGTTCGCTTGCCCTCGGTGATGGCGATCCGTTGGCCGCGGGCGACGATGCGTTTGTAGGGATTGAGTCCAATAAAGGTGTAGCGGCCCACTTGCTCGCCATTTTCGACCGACTCCAGGAGAAAGCACTCCTGCTCTGGCCAGGCGGCGCGAAGGAAGGCGGAGACAGGTGTCTCCAGGTCGGCCGAAAGGGTGCGGTAGACCGGCACGAGTGTGTGTTCTTTGGCGAGCGCAAGGAAGTCTTTGCGGCTGGGCTGAATGAGCGATTGCGAGGTCTTCACAAGTTTCAGTGTAACGGTTCCGGTGCGCAGGCTGGTCGTTGCCTTGCTTTCAAATCAGGCGCGCGGCACCTGCTCCGTGCAGCCATTTGACCAACCCGGCAAGGGGCAAAGCAGGACTAAAGAGGAATCCCTGCGCGCCGTCACACCCCATGCCCTGCAGCAGCGTTACCTGCTCCTTTGTGGTCACCCCTTCGGCCATGACCTCCATGCCCAGTTCGTGACCCATTTCGATGGTCTTTTCGACCATAATGCGGTCGGTGTGGCTGGCATGCATGTTCTGGACGAGGCTCATGTCGAGTTTCAATTCTGTCGCCGGGACATTTTGCAACTGTTGCATCATGGCGTAGCCTGCGCCGAAGTCATCGATGGATAGCTGGATGGATTTCATGCGCAGCCGGGTGAGCACATCAAGGGTGCGGGCCAACTCGCGAATGAGACCGGTTTCGGTAATTTCAATCACGAGATTGTCGGCAGGAAACCCATGTTGATCGAGCAGAGCCATGAACATGTCAGGGAACTTCAGGTCACGCAACGTGTGGACGGATGCATTGAGGGATATTCGTGCCTGTGCGCCGAGTTTGTCCCGGAACTGGTGGACGTCTGCGAGCGCCATCTCCGCGGTGCTCCAGCAGAGGGCGTCGATGAAGCCCATGGATTCAGCGCGAGCGATGAAGTGCTCAGGCAGAATGACGCCGCGTCGAGGATTGAACCAGCGGGACAAAACCTCGACCCCGGTGACCATTCCGGTCTTCAGACTGATTTGCGGCTGATAGTAGTTGACGAACTCAGCTTGTGCGAATGCCCGCGCCAGTTCCGCATCCGGAAAATCGAGCTTTGGCCTTTCGTGCGCGACCAGGAGACTCTCGTCGGGAGCGATGTCGCCCAGCGCAATGCGCAGCTCTTCCACGCCGAAGGGCTTTTGCAGGTGGCCGACGACGACGAGGCCGAGGGTGCGGGCGAGCTTCTTGGCGGTTTCGATGACGCGCTTGTCCATGCCGCTCATCAGCACGATGCGCGCCCTGCACTTCTGCTCCCCGAGCAGGCGGAGAACTTCAATGCCGTCCATGCCCGGCATGATGAGATCGAGAATAATGACTGCAGTATCGGCCGTTACGAGCCTGTGACAGTTGGCGGCGTCTTTGGTCACAATGCAGTGAAAGCCTATGCTCCGCGCCATGCTGGAGACAAGCGAACCCACAACCCCATCATCGTCGACGACCAATATATTGTTGGCGGCCGCCATGTGATCTCCATATCTCGCGGGCCCTGTTGCCCTTCCGAGTCCCACCATTTTGCGGGCGGGATTCGCAGGCAAAACTGCTCAACCCGCACCTGCTGGGCAATCAGGTACGACCTGTGGGTTCTGCCTACTCCACAGCAATGGGGTCGTTCAACCTGTTGCTGCCGCAACCTGCCAGGTTGAAGAAGTTAAGCCTGTGCAGAGTGTAACTTACCGCGCAGAGTTCGGGGCGGATTTGCAGGGTCGTCCCGGCGATGGCGTTAACTAAGTCGATGCGTGCAGGGTCTCATCGGCCTCCCGGATGCCTCGACTGGCTGGCGGACGACGTTGCAGCAGAGGGATATTCCCAGGGTTCAGCAACTGCCGTCGAGGTGATTCACGCGCTTGACGAGGCTTGTCTGGCAGCCTAGACTCACAAGGGTTTGAGCAGAGCGCAAGGTCTGCCCTAACTGAAAGAATGAGCCCAGGGAGCTGTGAAGGTCGCGTCACGTGCCCGCCATCCGGGAATGTAGAACGCGCATCTAACCGGGCAATGATTCCCTGAGGCGAACGGTGACCTTTTTTTTGAAGGCGCCAGGAATTGGAGAGTGATATGCCAATGGCACCACAAACTGTGACTTTGGACCAGGAGATTAACCCCTGGGAAGCCCAAAGCGCGCGGTTCGACTTTGCAGCACGTAAATTGAATCTCGATGAAGGCCTGTGGAAACTGCTCAGGACTCCCGCGCGCGAGATTATTGTTCATTTTCCGGTCACGATGGACGATGGGCGTATTGAGATGTTTACCGGCTTTCGTGTACAGCACAATATAGCCCGCGGACCCGCCAAGGGCGGCATCCGATACTCCCCCGATGTGACCCTGGACGAGGTGCGGGCGCTCGCCAGCTGGATGACTTGGAAGTGCGCCGTCGTCAATATTCCATTTGGAGGTGCCAAGGGGGGCGTGATCTGCGACCCCAAGGCCATGAGCCAGGGCGAACTGGAACGGATGACGCGGCGGTACACCTCTGAAATTATCGATTTCATCGGGCCTGAAAAAGACGTGCCCGCGCCCGACATGAATACCAACGAGCAGACCATGGCGTGGATTATGGACACCTACTCCATGCACATGGGCCGCACGGTGACCAGCGTGGTGACGGGCAAGCCGCTGAATATTGGCGGATCTCGGGGCCGGATTGAAGCCACAGGCCGCGGCGTGAAGGTGGTCTGCGACCAGAGCCTCCGCTACCTGAATCAGTCAGTGGAAGGCTGCCGGGTGGTGATCCAGGGCTTCGGCAATGTGGGGTCAAACACGGCCAGGCTGCTGATGGAGCACGGCTACAAGGTTATCGGCATTGCAGAGAAAGAGGGCGGCCTGCTGAATCCGGCGGGCATCGACATCCATCAATTGCTGGAATACAAGAGCCGCAATAGCACAACTCTGGGCTTCCGCGGCGCGGAGGCGATTCCAAGCGACGAGCTGATCACGGCCGAGTGCGAGATCCTGATTCCGGCAGCCACGGAGAATGTGATCACGAGCCGCAATGCGGACAGGATCAAGGCGCGGATTGTGGTGGAGGGCGCGAACGGTCCCACCACCGCAGTGGCCGATGAAATTCTGGCCGAGAAGCGAATTTTCGTGGTGCCCGACATTCTGGCCAATGCTGGCGGGGTGACGGCGAGCTACTTTGAGTGGGTGCAGGATCGTCAGGGTTACTTCTGGAAAGAAGCGATCGTCAACGAGCAGCTGGAGACGATCTTGCGCGACAGCTTTGAAGACGTGGTCCGTTATGCGGAAGCGCACAACGTGAACAACCGGATCGCGGCGTATATGCTGTCGATTGATCGCGTCGCCTTCACCATCAAGCAGCGCGGGATCTACGCGTAAGCTACGGGCAGGCACAGCGTGGCGGAGGCAAGCGGTGCGGGATGGGCGTGAGGCCTGTTCCGCACGCGTCTTGACCGCTACGCAAGCTCGAATTCTTCATGCTGGCCTGGTTGGATTGGCCGGAAGAAAATTCGCTCCGACAAGGGAAGAGGGATGAAAGCCGCTCTGATTGCAGCTTTGCTGACTGCGTCTGCCGTGGCGCAGAAGCCGGATGCGCGGCTGGCGCAGGCCTGCGGACCTGAGGGCGCGCGCTTCAAAGTCACGCTGGACAAGATGCAGCACACGATGGCGCCCATTGAGTCGGGAAAGGCGCGCATCTACTTTATCCACGACGCAGGCACGTTTCTCGCTCATCCGCCCGGCTATCCCACCACGATTCTTGGCCTGGATGGAGCCTGGGTTGGCGCCAATCATGCGGATTCGTACTTTTCCATCACGGTGACGCCGGGGGAGCATCATGTGTGCGCTACGTTGCAATCCGCCTTCGTTGACCAGCGCGTGGAGCTGGCGCATTTCACCGCCGAGGCAGGGAAGTCGTATGCGTTTCGGACGCGGCTGCTTGTGTCGCGTGACGTGGAACTGCTGGAACTGACGCCAATTGACAGCGATCAGGCGCGCTTTCTTGTTGCCTCCTATCCGCTGGCCAGCTCGCGGGCAAAGTAGCGCTGGGCAGATCCGCCCCGCATCTCGCAGGACGCAAACCCACACGGACACAAAGCAGTGCAATAATGGACCCAAGCCGGAGTAGACGCCCGCGCTGGGATGTACGAGCCATGAATCTGCCCAACTCAATCACGATGAGCCGGATCGTCATGATCCCGCTGCTGTTGTGGATACTCTCGCCGCATTTCCCGTGGCAGGGGGCGAGCGGTGCGCAGGAGATTCTGGCGTCGGTGCTGTTCATCCTGGCTTCCATCACCGACGGGCTGGACGGCTACCTGGCCCGCAAACGTGGCCAGATCACCACCATGGGGATGCTGCTTGATCCGCTGGCGGACAAGATTATGGTGACCGCGGCGCTGATTGCCCTGGTGGCCTATAACCCGCATGTGGTCAAGGTCTGGATCGCCGTGGTCATTATCGGACGCGAATTTCTGGTCTCCGGACTGCGCTCCATCGCCTCTTCTGAAGGGTTCACGATCCAGGCCAGCGATCTGGGCAAGCTCAAAACGGTCGTCCAGATTGTCTCGGTCGTCTCGGCCATCCTGGCGCACCGATGGGATATGTGGCAGTTCGGCGACCTGGTGATCCCGGTGAACTGGCTTGCCGTGGCTGCAATCTACTTCACGGTGCTGGTCTCGACGATCTCTGCCGTGGACTACTTTGTGGGCTTCTGGAAGCAGATCGACCACGCCTCCAACGACCGGCGGAAGTCGTTTGTGCTTTCGCGGCGCAAGGGAGCAGGCACGTCCGGCGCCAACTAGGCTAGCGAGCGCTGCAAAAAGCCCCGGCCAAATGCCGGGGCTTTTTTGCGCGGTGATTGGATTGGAACTGCGTGGTCCTTGACTAGGCCATCGCGGGCATTGGCTGCCCGAGCATGACGGCCGCTTTGGCAGCCAGTTCAGGGGTGTTGGCGACCATCGGCGCCTGCTGCGGCAGGTGCGCGCCGCGGGTAAGGCGATGGACGAAGTGATAGGGCGGCCATGGACCGGAGAGCTGTAAATGGCACTCGCGCATCATCGCGCTGGTGGAGGCAAACTTGTTTTGATACCGCTCGACGCACTTGCGCTCGATCAGGTGTGCGATGTCGAGCACCATTTTGCCGCCTTCGGTGAGGCGGCAGCTTACTTCCTCATCCAACGGCATGAACAGCCTGTGCATCTGGAAGCTCACGGCGCGGGCCCGCGTCTGGCGCTCGCGCTGGCGTGATGCGGTCTCGCGCAGGTTGGTCAGGTATTCGCGGCCCACCGTCTCAGACGAGGAGGGCCGGCTTACCTCACGCCCGCAGCAGTCATCCACAAATATCTTCAAGTGCATCTCGGTCTTGCCGCGCAGCTTGTCAATGTTGGTCTGAAACTGCCGCTGGTTGGAGCGGACGGATTTGCGGAGGGTCTCATCGTCGTTGAAGACGGTTCCAAAACGGAAGGGAAGGACCGTGGAATGCTGGAAGCAGTCCGCGATGACCCTTGCGTGATCCACGCCGGCCTTCTGCGTGAATCCCTCGTTGGGGTTGTGCTCGCTGACAATGATGGCCAGATCGCTTGCGGGGTAGAGAAAGACCTGGTTGCCGCTCACTCCGTGAACGGATTCCAAGGGAACTGGTTTGCGATGGCGGGCTAATTCAGGAAAAGCTTGTTTTTCACCGATGCAGTAGGCATACCATGCCATGTCGTGGCACTCCGTGTGCGGCCGCCGGTAAGCGGCGCTCGTTAGTGAAGCTCTGTGGACTCAGGAACAACTGCATTGTGGCTCGGGGCATAAATCCCCAGTTGAACTACCGGGAATACTAGCCCCTGGAAAACACGACTGGCAACGTCTCACATCACGAAGTTGGGGAAGGGAAGCAGAAACGGGTCAATTTGCTTTTATAAGAAGAAATTATAAGTTTATAGGATCAAAAACTCAGGCAAAATTGGGAGGGAATCGTATAAAGCGCGACCGGGGAGGGGCCGGCGCGCGCAGGGCGAATCGCCTCCGGCACCGGGTCGTTATCGCATCATTCTGAGCAGCAGGATAAGGTTCATGGCAACAGAAGCAACCAGCAAAGCCATGCCAGCCCAGGCAAAGAGCGCCATTTTTTTGCGCAGAGCGCGGGCATCGGCCATCATCTCCTGCTGCTCGAGGGTGTTCCGGTCTGTTGCTTCCTTTACCAGATCGAGGCGATCGGCGAGGGATTTAACCGCGCTGTTCTGCTCTGCCACGCGGTCAGAGAGGCCGCGATGGGCATCGTTGAGGGTCTTGAGGCCGCTTTCGATGGTGGCAAGCTCTTTAGCTGCGGCAGGGGCGACGACGCGCGGAGCCAGCAGATTCGACACCGTAGTGACGACATTGCCATCCAGCAAGGGCATCATTTTTTGGGCGATGACCAGGGCCGTCTTGAACATATCAAGCTTCCGATGCGTTCCCGCAGAGCGCTGCGGAGCGGCAATCCGCAGCGGCGGCTGGGCCGGGTGGGGTTTTGCCTCTGCTTCCACAGTGGGGGGCGGCGGAGGCGGAGCAGGCTTGGCAGCCTCTGCCGGCGGGGTGGGAGCGGCGGTGGTCCCTGCGTCCAGCGGGTCGGGCAACGACGGCCTGCGCACCGTGTGTGCAGGCCGGGGCATTTCGCGTTCTTCTTCAGAAGGCAGCACGCTGATGGGCGCCTCCTTGCGGACTGTCATCCATGAATCGAACATGCGCGCCGGATTGCCGTGTGAATGTTCGACACGAATGCCGGAATTATTTGTGCCGGAACTATTTGGGACAGAGCTCTCTGTTTGGCTCATGCGGTGACGTCCTTCTTCAATCTCTGGGGAGAAAGCCGCACCCCGTGAGCCTGGCAGACGCTGACCTTAGCCAGATTGCGCAGATGGATGCAACTGTGCGCTCAAGATTATCACACCGTACGACAGGGCCGAAGTGGCCTGCAGGCTCTGAATTTCGCGTATTCTCATTCGCAGGAGAGCTTCGTGAAACTCGTTGTCGCAAGACTTTTGCGGAACCTGCAGCGCAATATCCTCGCTGGAGTCATTACGATAGGCCCGCTGTTCGTTACCTGGCTTGTCTTCAGCTTTGTGCTGGGCAGCCTTGCCAAGGCGGGTTTGCCACTGCTGAAATTTCTGGGCGCATTCTTCCCCGAGGAGTGGCTGGCCGACCCCTGGATGCAGTCTGTGCTGGCAATTGGGCTCACGTTGCTGGTGCTCTACGTGGTGGGCCGGGTCACCTCCCAGGTGCTTGGACGGCAGGTCTTCGATCTGTTTGAAGCCATTCTGGAACGTCTGCCTTTTGTCGCCAAGGTTTATACATCGGTGCGGCAACTGCTGGAGACGATGATGGCCAAGAAAGAGACCAGCCAGCGCGTAGTGCTGGTGGATTTCCCCATCGCGGGCCAGAAGTGCGTGGGATTTTTGACGCGTACGCTGACAGATTCGACGACCGGGCGGCCGCTGGCAGCGGTTCTGGTGCCCAACGCCATCAATCCGACCTCGGCTTTTCTGCAGGTGTTGCCGCTGGAGCGGGTGACGGAGACGGACCTGACGATGGAGCAGGCGATGAGCATGCTGCTGACGGGCGGCGCCGTGGCTCCGGAGACACTGCGATATACGCCGTCCGGCAGCCCGATGGAGTAGCGCCGTGCGGAGCGCCCTACTCTGCCGGGGCGGCGTTTTCCGCGGCTTGCAGCTCCTCGCCGGCGTGGCCGCTTTCCGCGGCGACCCTGCGCAGGCTTACATGCTCAAACTGCGCCCAGATGAGCCCTACGGGCACGATGCTGAGGAAGGTGACCAGCAGCAATGCGCCGCCGCAGGCCGTGGCAGCCTCAGGTGTTGCGCCAAAGAGGCCGGTAATGGCCGCGGCCACCAGGCCAATCTGGGTGAACCAGCCCACGACCGGCAATTGAAAAACGCTGGCTGTTCCGCTGGCGGCTAGCAACAGGACGCATTTGGCCACGGTCATGGAAGCTAGCTGCGGGCTGGCCACAAAGGCGCGCGCCGTCTCAAGATAGGCGAGCAGAATCAGGAGCCACATTCCCAGGGAGACCAGGGCGACGACGGCAAACTCCGAAAAGGAGCGCATCGTATCCAGGCCGGTATGGAAGGCGTGTATCTTGCTTCCAGCCGCTTGGCCCAGTTTCTTTGAGAACAGGCCGAATGCGCCTTCAAGAAAGGTGGCGACAACTCCCCCGGCGAGGCGGACGGCAACCAGAAAGACGGCACCGGCGAGGGTGAGCAACATGCCGCCGTAGCCGGCTTTCTTCACCAGCTCTGGATGGGGCAGGGTTCCCGGCTGACCGAACCATGTGGTGAGCAGGATGGCCGATGAGAAGATGAGCGCCATGGTGCCCAGGTCAAAGAGCCGCTCGACGATGTAGACGGCGAACTGGTTGCTGAGGGGCAGGCCGGTCTTTTTGGAGACGAGATAGGGGCGGACTGGATCTGCCACCCGGCCAATGAGCGCCACGGCGGTGAACCCGATGACCTGCGTTCCCAACAAAGAGAGGGTGGATACCTGCTGGTTGTGACGCAGCAGGAAAGCCCAGCGGAAGGATCGGACCACGAAACCGAGATAAATGCAGGCCACGCCAACGGCGAGCAGCCGCCAGTCGGCCTGCGCGAGCTGGGCGCGAAAGACGGCGAAGTCGAAGTGGATTCTGTCGCGACCCCACACGACCAGGGCAACAATTGCGGCGATCGCCAGCAGTCCAAGAATCAATTGTCTCTTTTTCAAGCCGTCTCCGTTCAGCCGGTACACAGAGATTCTATGGGCAAGACCCCAGAGATGACGATTCTTCTAATGGGGGAGCGACGCAGCAGAGGCGCTGACCTGCCGCTGCCGTGCCTCGCGCGCAAGCACGCGGCGGTTGAACTCGTGAATCACCCGCGCGACGTAGGCACGGGTCTCGCGGTAGGGCGGGATGCCGTGATACTTGTCCACGGCGGTCGGGCCGGCGTTGTAGGCGGCCAGCGCCAAGGCGAGACTGTCGTGATAGCGGGTCAGCAAGGCATCAAGGTAGGCGGAGCCGCCGCGCACATTTTCATTCGGCTGGAAGGTGTCTGCCACGCCGAGATCGGTTGCTGTGGCGGGCATGAGCTGCATGAGGCCGCGTGCGCCCGCCGGACTGACGGCGCGCGCATTGCCGCCGCTCTCAGCCTTGACCACGCTGGCCAGCAGGTCCACATCAAGGTTGTGGGTCTGGCCCGCCTCGGCGAGCATCTCGTGCAGGTCCGCCTTGCTCAGGTTGGCATCTATCGCGGCGGGGTGCGCGGCGGCAGCTTGAGGCTGCGGCGGGTCGGGCAGGCGGGCGATGGACTGGATATCATTTGGCGGGAGGGCGATAAAGTTGCTCTCGCCCGCGCTCAGGTAGAGGCGCACATGGCCATCCACCAGGGCATGGTGGTCGCAGCGCAGGGTGAAGCCATTGGTGAGCGTGGCCTGCTCGGCTGCCCCGACGGGCAGGGCCAGTGCGACCACTGCCGCTGCGAGAGAGATGGCTCGTTGCCACTGCATTCCAATCACACTCCAGCCGCGGCGCGCTTCGCCACAGCTTTCTCAAGCACCACGGCGACACCGTCTTCATCGTTGGGTGGAGCCTGCTTCCATCCACGCATTTTAGCCATCATGCGCAGCTCCTGCGCGGCATTGCCCATCATCACGCTTTGCCCGGCCCACTCCAGCATATCCACGTCGTTCCAGTTATCGCCAATCGCCATGGTCTCTTTGCGGTTGATGCCGAGGCGCGCCGCGAGGCGCTGGAGCGCCCAGCCCTTGGAAACACCGGGCGGCAGCAGATCGAGAATCGACAAGTCGCGGCCCGGATACTCCGTGCGGATGCAGGCGCAGGCGTTGTTCCACGAGCTTTCCTTGAGCGCCTTTTCTGCATGACGCATCTTGCTCAGGCCGCCGGCGACCATGCCCTGGATCGGGTCATTGCCGTCCTGCAGAGCATCCTCAAGCGGTTTTACCACTGCGATCGACTTCCGGTTCGTATCCACCCAGAGAGCGATGCGGCCATGGGTCTGCTCCAAATCTTCCAATACCAGTTCACCGGGTCCTTCGTGGTCAAAGGTAAAGACCACCGCACCGAAGGGCCGCAGCAGGCCGCACAAGGCACGCGCCACCTTGGCATCCATATGGCTCCGGTCCAGCGGCTGGCCGGCCAGCGTGCGTGTCACTGCACCATTGGACGTCAGAAGGGGCATATCCGCTCGCAGGCCGAGGCCGTCGAAGATGGGCGCGCTGTATGCCTGGCGACGGCCGGTTGCGATGGCGACGACAATCCCGGCTTCCTGCGCGGCCTTGAGCGCCTGCGCGTTGCGGCTGCTTATTTGCTGAGAAAACGTCGGCAGCAGCGTGCCGTCCATGTCGATGGCAACCAGGCGAACCGGGGGGTGCATATCTCCAGTGTACCGGGTGTTCATCTGGAACTCGGGAAGCGCTGCTTCAGGCCACCTTCGTGGACATCCGCCTGTGACCGCAGGCACAGGCTCCATATCATGCAATGGCGCAACAATTAATGGGGGTGTGTCATGCTGCCCGAAGTTTTGATTGCTTACACAACACGAGGTGGATCAACCGCTGAAATTGCCGAGGCCCTTGGAGTCGGCTTGCGGGACCGCGGCGTAATGGTGTCGGTGCAGCCCATGCAATGCGTGGAGTCGCTACAGAACTGGACTGCGATCATTCTGGGCGCCCCGCTCTACATCGGACGGTTCCCGCGTGATCTGCATCGGTTCCTGGCGCATCATCGCGAGGAGCTCGCCGGGCTGCGATCCTGGTTCTTTGCGATAGGACCCACGGAGAACAGGCCGAAGGATTTCGACGCGGCACGCCAGCAGGCCTTGAGACAACTGGCCTCCTACCCATGGTTCCATCCGGCTGAGCTGCGTATTCTGGGGGGCAGATTTGACCTTCAACATCTGCCCTTTCCCTACAGCCTGCTGCGTCACCTGCCCTCATCTGCAATCCGCAAATTCCCGTCCGGGGACATTCGCGATTGGGCGGCGATACGGGCGTGGGGACGAGACATTGCGGGGCAGGTCAAGCCAGCGGCATAGTCTTGGTTGGGTAACAGGTTCGTTACACTGGATATATGGAGTACATCTGCAACCAATGCCATGCCGTGCTTGCCCTTGACACGCAACCTGACTGGTGCCCGGCCTGCGGCGGTGCGCTGCAGACCCGGCCCGATCTGCCTGTATCCGTGGAACACATCAAGGCTGAGGTGGATCATCGCGGGATTGTGCTGCCACGCCGCCACGCGGTGGGGGGCATCATCACGCCGCAGTAAGGGCGCCGCGAGACTCTACTCGTAGCGGAGCGCATCGGCGGGCAGGATTCGCGCAGCAGCGGCGGACGGATAGAGCGTGACGAGCAGGGAGATTCCGATCGAGACAACTGAGACAATCAGACCGTCGAGCGGGCGCGGCGCGAAGGGCAACGTGTCGATGGAGTAGACCTCTGCGGAGAGGTGGATGAAGTGGTAGTGTCCGCCGGCCCAGGAGGCGAGATAGCCGAGCGCGACACCGAGGGCGGTTCCGATGAGGCTGATGAGCAGGCCTTGCAGAAGGAAGATACGGCGCACTTGGCCGGGCTCGACACCGAAGCTCATCAGGACGGCGATATCGCGTGTTTTTTCCATCACCATCATAGTCAGCGCGATGAGGATGTTGAGCGCGGCCACGATGACGATGAGCGCGATGACGATGAAGGTGACGACTTGCTCTTCTTTGAGGGCGCGAAAGAGCGGGCGATTCTGCTCGATCCAGTTCGTGGACATGAAGCCCTTGCCCGCGGCCTGCTCGATCGCTGTGCCGATCTGGGGCGCGCGCTCCATGTCGTCGACCTTGAAGCTGATGACGGAGAGCAGGTCCGGCTCGCTGAAGAGGCGCTGCGCATCGCTGAGGCGCATATAGGCCATGGCGGAGTCGTACTGGTAGAAGCCGGAGTGGAAGATGCCCACCACGCGGAAGCGCTGGTATTTGGGAGCGAGCCCGAGCGGCGTGAGTTCGCCCTGGGGGCTGGTGATGAGCACGGTGTCGCCGGCCTGCGCGCCAATCTGCTCGGCGAGATCCTTGCCCATGACCAGTGGGGGATAGCCTTGATCGACGGGCAGGGGCAGGGTATCGGCACCCGTTGCGCCCGGCTTTGCAGGTTCCGGTTGCGCCTCCGGGTTGAGTTCCCTAGCCGAGCCGGCGGTGACGGAATCGAGCAGATTGCTGACCGTGAGCTCTTCTGCTGGGACTACGCCCTTGATGAGGGCAAAGCCCGCATGGGGGCCGCGCGAGACGAGCACCTGCCCGTAGAGGCCAGGCGCGGCTGCAGTGACATGGGGGACGTGGCGGAGGCGCTCGACCAGCGGCCGCCAGTCGCGGATGCCATCGGCCGCGACGCGCATCAGGTCTACCTGCGACGAAGCGCCGAGCAGCTTGTCCTGCAGGTCGCGCCGCATTCCGTTGGTGATGGCGAGGGCGATGATGAGCGCGGCGACACCCGCTGCGACCCCTGCGATCGAGATGCTGGTGACGACGCCGACCACGGCCTGCCGTCGCTTGGCCCTGAGGTAACGCGCCGCCACAAACAGTTCAAATCGCATGGTGCTCTCGCCTATTTCGCGGTGGAACTGAAGACAATCTTGGCCGCGCCCACGTTGTCATAGCGGTCATAAATGCGGACGGTGAGCAGATGCTCGGCCGGTTGGTCTGGAGAAGACGGCGCCGGCAGATCGAAGGCATAGTGCTCATGTCTTGCGTCGGACAGGGTTCCCACGGGCGCAATGAACTGCCATGGTCCCGCGTCGAGCGAGTACTCAGCGTGGGCAATGGGCGAAGCGGCATCTTCGGCCTCAAAGGTGACGTGCACGGGGCAGGCGGGCGCGGTGCAGGCTGGGGGATGCGGCTCGGCCTTGAGCGCGGTGACAACGGGCGGCGTCGTATCCACCTCAAACCGTTCGCTGATTTTCTCGCCGGTGAGTGCATCGCCGGGGGTGTGCGCGGGGGCATCGCTGGCCACCACCTTGATCTGATAGCCGCCGTCGGGAATGAGAGCGGCGTCAAAGCTGTAAGCCTTGTCCGTGAGATTCTTTTTGAGCAGCCGCCAGACATGCTCGCCGTCGCCCCGCAGATAGAGCGCATAGGCCAGATCGTCGCCGTCGTCGTCATGCGCGGCCCATCGCACGGTAATCGCAGAGCGGTCCTTCTGGGCCTGGAGCGGCGCGCTCGCGCTTCCGTCGTAGGAGATTGCCGCGCCCTGGCCCGCTGCGGGAAAGCTGATGGTGACGGTCTGCTGGCCGGCCTGCTGTGCCTGGGCGTTGAGGCGCGCGCCGGGTGCGACGACCAGATCGTCCACCACGGGAGCTGAGTTGACGGGCAGATAATCGACGCCGACGCTGGCCAGATGGCCTCCCGGTTGTAGAACGGTCTTCCACTGAAGGAAGCGGCCGGCGGGTGAGGCCACTGCGCCGTCCTTGAGCGGCTCCCAGTCGCTCCAGCCGCGGACGGGCTGCTCGACATTTCCGGTGCGGGTGGAGATGGCATAGCCGGCGGAGTCCGGTTCAATCTCGACGCGGCCAAAGCGCGCGAGCGCGCCGGCATCCAACACGTCGCTGGCGTACTCGTGTTTTTCCGCCGCGCCGAGCACGGCCAGCTTGCCGGTGTTGCCGGTGCCGATCAGCATCTCTGTGCCCTGGCCGGCGGCGAGGCACAGTCCCTGCTGGGCCTGCAGATGGGCCACATCGGAATAGCTGCCGTCCGGCTGAATGCGCAGGATGCGTCCCTGATTGCCGCTGAGGGCCAGCAGCCCGTCGGCCTGCGCCGCGAGTGCGTAGACCACCTCATCCTTGCCGGCCCAGAGTTTGCGTGGGGCCTGGTTTTCTTTCAACGCGTAAATCTCAGAGCCTTCCGGCAGGGACGCGCTGGTGTTGGCCGCCTGCAGGGAACCGGGCTGGACCACCGTGATGGTGATGGACGCAAGGCCCTGCACGGGCAGGGGGGGAAGCGGATTGTGGCTCTTGTCGCCGACGCTTGCTGCGTAGATGACGCCATCGGCGGCTACGGCAACGGCGGTAATTTCGCGATGCGGTGCGGCAAACAGCACATAGCCCTTGCCCTGCGGGCTGATGCGGTACACGAGGCCGCTTCCGTCTGAGCCGGCAATCAGATTGCCCGCCGCGTCCCAGGCGAGCGAGCGAATGTGCTGCTCGTCGCTTTTGAAAAACTCCTCCGGCTTGCCGCCCGGCTTGGAAACGTCCACGCGATAGACCGCGCCGGGGCCGCCGGTGGCGATGTAGAGCCTGCCCGCGGTGTCAAAGGTCATCTCCCAGATGTAATGCGTCTTGTTGTCGGAGGGCTTTGGCTCGCTGGCTTTGCCGTCAGCCGCGCTGGAATCGGCCAGCTTTCCGGCGTCAAACACGACGGTCGCGTTCGACTCATCCTGCTTGACGGTTGCGGCGGGATTGAGTTTGTAGACCCTGCCGCCGGGCAACGTAGCTGCATAGAGTGAGCCGTCGGGGCCGAGGCGCACGACCTGAACGCTCACGTCTTTGGTCTCAAAGAGCGTGAATGTCTTGCCGCTTGCGTCTACGCGAAGCACGGTGGCGGGCGTGGCGGTGCCGAGGTATGCCGTTCCGCTTTTGTCTACGGCGACGGACCAGACGAAGGTCGAGGGCGTGGTGAGCCTTTCGCGCAGGCCAGGCCCCTCGCGCAACTGTCCGTCGCTGCCGATGGCGACGCCTTGCGGCGTGCCCTTTTCAAACTCTTCAAAGCGCGACTGGGTCCAGAGGCGGGTTTGCTGCGCAGGAAGCGAAGAGACAGTGGCCGCGATGAAGACGGCGCCAAAGGGGACAACAGCGGCGGACAAAACAAGACGGCAGAGAGGGCGCAGAAAAGGACACATTCTGCCGTTGAGTCTACTAGAGAAGGCCCATGTTGCGCGGCCTGCCGCGGGCGTGTGCATGTGCTGCTCAGACGCCGCTGCGGAACTGGATAATGCGGCGGCGGTCGCGTTTGCCGGGCCTGCGCTCGGGCATCGGCGCGTATTGCTGCATGGCTTTGCGTTCTTCAGCAACGCGGATGCGCGCGGCCTGGCTGACTTCGGTTTCGCGATAAAGAGTGTGCGCGATGGCGGCGGGGCCGCGCATCTCACTGAGCGCGAGCACTTCAAGTTCAAACTCGCCGCCCTCGTTGCGGACATGCAACATGTCTCCCACGCGGACCTCGCGTGCGGGCTTTACCTCGACCTTGTTCGAGAGTATCCGGCCCAGGTCGCAGGCTTTGGACGCGAGAGCGCGCGTCTTGAAGAAGCGCGCCGCCCAGAGCCATTTATCGATGCGCACGCCGGTCATCATCCAGTCTCACAGAGTGCTGAGGCGCGCTGGCGCAGGCCCCGCAGGGTCAGTTTGCCAATACGGCGCGATAGCGCACCTTGTTCTTCTTTACCTTTTCAATGGCCTCATTGGCTTTGGCCATTGGGAAGGTCTCGGTCATGGCCCGGACGCTATGCCGCGCGGCCACATCGAGCATTTCGCGCAACTGATAGGGACTGCCGATGGGGCTGCCGGTGACAGAGCGCACGCCCGCAATCAGCGGAAAGGCGGGAATCTCCATGGGCGACGGCGGTACGCCGACCACGCAAAGTGTGCCAGTGGGGCGGAGCGCCTGGATGTACAGGCTCCAGTCCTGATCGGCGTTTGCCGTGCTCAGGATAAAGTCCAGCGAGCCTGCCACCTCGCGCATCGCCTTGGTCTCGCGGGAGTTCACAAAGTGAGTTGCGCCCAGGCCGCGGGCCTCTTCTTCCTTGGCAGCGGAGGTGGAGAACGCCGTTACTTCCGCGCCGAAAACGCGCGCAAACTGGATGGCGATGTGGCCGAGTCCGCCGATGCCCACGACCCCCACGCGGGATGAAGGGTTAACCCCATGCGTGCGGAGCGGCGTATAGACGGTGATGCCGCCGCAGAGCAGCGGCGCGGCCTGTTCACTGGGCAGGGCATCGGGAACGGGAATCACGAAGCGTGCGTTGGCGCGCACCCTGTCGGCATAGCCGCCGTTGCGGTGCAGGCAGGTGCCTTCCATGACCGGGCAGAGATTTTCCATGCCGCGCGTGCACCACTCGCACTGGCCGCAGGAGTTTGACTGCCAGCCCAGGCCCACGCGCTGGCCCACCTTGAGCGAAAGCACGTCGGCGCCTAGCCCCGTCACGGTTCCAATGACTTCATGGCCGGGAATGAATGGGTACTGGCTCAATCCCCAATCGTTGGCGATCAAATGAAGGTCGCTATGACAAATGCCACAGTGCGAGATGCCGATTTCGACTTCCTGTGGCCCCAGCTTTCCCGGGTCATAGCGATACGGCAAAAGTTCTGCACCCGCTGCGTGAGCAGCCAGTCCTTGAATAGGGCTCGTCATCGTATCGCGGTCCTCGTCTTGTTTGCTGCAAACGGCCAGTTCCGCATTGCGCATCGCAGCCCCGATTTTTGAAATGCGAATTCGTTTCCCTTGCAACTCAGTGTAACCCGCCGCCGGATTCAATATGCACGTTGAGCACCTTGAAGCCCGAGAGCGCGCCGCCGGCGGACGCCTGGCCGGCAACCAGCGCCGATTCGCCGTTCAGGTTTGTGCCCTGGGCCGCGCGCATGGGTTCGAGCGCATTGGCCATGGAGAGTGGCATACCGGCCAGCGTGTGGCCCTCAATCTCGCCCTGCGCCTCCGGAGTCAAAAGTGCCACGTAGAGCCGGTCTCCGCGGTGTCTCTGGCGTGCGCGCGCCAGGTCCGCATCCAGGTCGTCGGCCCCGGCGTTGAAGCGGGGCGGGTCGAGTGCGCGGTCCAGGGTAGCGGCGTCGGAGACAAGCAGACGGAGATTGCCTTGGCCTAGGCGCGGGGGCAGCGTAACCGGGATGCGTATGTTGCGTGCCGGTTGCTGCCAGGGTCGCAGCGTAGCTTCTACCAGGACGGTGTCGCCGGCGTGAACGATGTCTCCTGAAACGATGCGGGCAGATTCGAGTTCTACCTGCACGTTGCGCGGAACGGCGTCGACCTGCAGGTCGATTGATTGGATCGCACCCTGGCGGGATCCATTGGCGTAGAGGTCGGCAAACTGCTCGCCGGTCTGCATGGCGGCGAGCAGTTGCGCAGGAGCGGTCTCGCCGGCCGGTGCCCAAACATCGACCGGGGCCGGTTCGTGCCCGTCGATGCGGATGCTGCCCGTCACGTGATAGCTGGTATCTGCGGTGCTGAGGTTGGTTTGCAGCAAGGAATTGTAGATGGACACCATGACGGCCTGCGGCGTGAGCGAGGGGAGATCGAGCACTTCAAAGTGCAGCGTTTTGTCGGTGGCTCCGGAGTGGGTTTCGAGACGCACCGGAATCATCCGCGCTTTGGCGCCGAAGACGCCGCGTATGGCGGAATCGCGATCCTCAGTGAATGCGCCGATGGTTGCGCCGGTATTCACAATCTTGAAGGCATTGAGAGGCGAGGCGAGAGTTGCGACAACCTCTGTCGCGGTCATGGGGAGCGAGATGGGGCCGGCCTGGAGAATGGGGTGCCCACAGGCCAGCAGTTGCTTCGGGTCCACGTAGGTGACCGTGCAGGTGGCGGAGATCTCAAGGTCGCCGCGCACCAGTTGCGCGCTGACGGCGCTGCCGGGCTCGATGCCGGCGCGCGCGGCGGCGTCGCTCTCCGGCTGGGCGGCGGAGGTTTCGCCGGTGCCTCCGGCGGCCACCATCTCCATGCCTGTACCGGCCATCTTCTTCTGCCACAGGGCAATGGCCTCGGGGCGGAATCCGCTCATGACCAGCGGAGTTTCCATGGCCTGGAAGGTCATGCCGTCGCCGGAGGGGTTGGTTGCGGAGTCTGCGGCACCGGCTTCACGCGCCTGCGCTGCAATGGGCAGGTTGCGAACCTCCATCATCTGCTCGATGGGCGTGATGCCTGCGATGGGCTCCTTGCTGAATTGTCCGATGCGATAGGAGAGGGAGCCGAGCAGTTTGTTACCCACATAGACGGGGCTGCCGCTCATTCCTGCAACGACGCCCGTGTATTCCGGTCTGGCCCCTCGGAGCCGCGCCAGAATCATGTCATGGCCGGGACCGCGCGCGCCGCGCAGCACGCCCAGAATCTCCACCTGCATCGGCTCCGGTTTTGTCCCTTCGAACACAGTCCAGGCGGTGGCCATCAGCCCGCGATGCACCTGGCTCAGCGGGTAGACGCCGCCCGTGGACGGGGGTGGAGCGGCGACGGTGTCGCGCGCTTGCCCGGCGCCGGCCCATGCCAGCGATGTTGCTGCCACTAAAAGAGGGGCAGCGAGGACGGCAAGCCAGACTTCCTTTGATCTCGATTTCACGTCTATAAGAGTACAACCGAGGGCGCGGCTGGTCCGAGTGCCGTTTTCGGCAGGCTGAAGAACTTTCCCCATGGCGGTGGAATGCGGCACGGGCGGGCTTGCCGCCTGCTCTGGTTGATCCCGTATGCTGTCTTCAGCACAGAGGTTGTTATGGTCACTATGCGGCTGTCTCTGCCTGCTTTGCGCAGGAACTTATCGCTTGTACTTCTGCTTCTTCTATCAATCGCAAGCGCTCCCCTGGGCAAGGCGCAGAACCAGGCTCCAACGCAACCGCCGGCGCAACAGCCCTCCGACCAGAATGCGCCGGAGGCCGGCGGACCAACAGGCGACACCGGCGTGATTGCGGTGCCGAAGAAGAGCAAGCCGGCGGAGACGCCGCCTCCGGCGCCAGTGGCGCCCAAGGTCGTGAATCCGCCTGAGCTGAACAACTATTCCCTGCGCGTGGACGTTCCCGAGGTCACGGTGGACGTGGGTGTTCTGCTGGAGAAGACGGGGCAGTTTGTGCCAGGGCTGAAGCCGACAAACTTCCGCGTCTATGAGAACGGCGTGGAACAGAAAGTGATCGGCTTCAAGCGGGTGGAAGCGCCTATCACGGCTCTAATGCTGGTGGAGTTTGCTTCTACCAATTACTGGTTTGTGTATGACATGCAGAATGCGGCCTGGTCGTTTGCGCAGTCCCTGCGCCCGCAGGACTATGTGGCCCTGATGACCTTTGACCTGCACACCCAGGTTGTGACGGATTTTACCCAGGACAAGCGGCAAATATTCAATGCGATTAATACGCTGATCATTCCCGGATTTGACGAGCGAAATCTTTTTGATGCGCTCTCAGAGGCGGAAGATCGGCTGAGCCGCATCGATGGGCACAAGTACATTGTTCTGATCGCGTCAGGTCGCGATACGTTTTCAAAGCTGACACTCGACCAGATTTTGAAGAAGGTGAGAACCACTCCGGATATCACTATTTTCAGCATCTCGACGGGCGGAGCGATTCGCGCGATGACCGAGGGCGGTCCGGGCTTTCGGCAGCAAATGAGGGATATCGACTACCTGCAGGCCGACAACCAGATGAAAACCTTTGCCAAGTTGACAGGCGGCATGTGGTTTGAGCCGCGGTTTGTCGGCGAGCTCCCGGACGATTTTGCGGCGATCAACCAGGCGATACGCTCGAAGTACGAACTTGTGTACCGGCCCAGCGATCCCAAGCAGGACGGAACCTATCGCAAGCTGCATGTTGAGCTTGTGGACGACGAGGGGCATCCGCTGCGGATGCAGGATGAAAAGCACAAGCCGCTGAAGTACGAGATTATTGCGCGCGATGGCTACCGCGCCCGTCAGGAAGTCGAGTAGCGGGACCGTGGAAGACCGGGCTGGGGTGGTTCAAATTGACACCGCCAGCCCAGGCAGTCTTCCGGGAGAATCAGGCCCTATTTGAATTGTCTTGCAAAATCCATCAGGTAATACCCGATCACAAAGATTGTGGAGATGCCAACGAGCCACAAGAAAACTCTGACATAGGGCTGTATCTTGTTGACTTTGGCCACAATCGCGGCCTGGGCATTTTTTTCGTGGTCAAACGAGTCGTCGAGGAAAATCTGGTCCTCCTCGTCCTTTGTCAGGCTTGAACGGTACACGTAGAGTGCGGCCAAAATGACCACCAACACAATCCAGACTGACCACATTACGGGAACGAACGTCATATTTCACCTCCGAATGTCTGTCTGGTCCCAGATACAGGCGGGCCGTGGTTTCCGCGGTCTCGTAAGTAGAGGGGCCGTACGGCTGACCATAATAGCCCCGAACGCAGATGCCTGTGGTGACAAAAATCACACTTGTTGCCGGGGCAAGGTAACGGAGGGACGCGGCCGGGAGCAGATCACAGCCAGTTGACGCCGTCGTTCAGGTTGGCTGACCTCGTTTGGGCGACATCCCCGCGACTTTCAGGCTTCCTGTTGCATCCAACGGAACGAAAGCGAGCTTGGGTCTTGAAACCGGGGTTCACTCGCAGTAGAGTTAAGACTGGGCGTAAGCGTCCAACCAAAGGGAGAGATCATGTCCTCAACCGCAGTTGCACCCACGCAGGAAGCTACCAAGCAGGCCCCGCTGAACCTCACCCCCCAGGCCATCGCCAAGGTGCGTGAAATCATGGCGACGCAGGATCCAATTCCCGCCGGTCTGCGCATCGGTGTGGTGGGCGGAGGCTGCTCGGGCTTCCAGTACTCCATGGCGTTTGAGAACCAGAGCGGGATGATGGACAAGACCTTCAGCTTTGATGACCTGAAGGTCTTTGTTGACGCCACTTCGCTGATGTATCTAAATGGCTGCACGGTGGATTATGTCGAGACGCTTGAGGCTGCCGGTTTCAAATTCGAGAATCCCCAGGTGAAGTCGACCTGCGGCTGCGGCTCATCCTTCAGCGTATAAGGTCGAGCGCGTAAAGTTCTCCGCGCAGCGGCAAGCCGCGCATGTTGCGGGTGCGATTTGATGAAGAAGGCCTGTTTCCTTTTGTGGAAACAGGCCTTTTGTGCGATGGGGCAAGCGTCAAGGGCAACGGAGGTTCGAACCGGACGCAGGAAGTGCTACGGCAGGCCCTTTGCCAAGCTCACTGAGGAGACGGCGATGGTGAGGGCTGTGGTGTTGGAGAGGATGGCGCTCCCGGCGTTGTGGGCGAGATGCCGCCAAGGCTGAAACCGCTGCCCGACTGGGCACCTGTGCCAGGTCCGGCCGCACCAAATCCGGTAGGGGCTCCGCCGGCTGGCTGGCCAATGGCGCCAGTGTTGCCACCCCCGGTCATCATCTGGTCCTGCAGGGGGCTGTAGAGGAACTCCCACTCGTTGTAGTGGTTCTTTTTCTTGTAAACATAGATGGACTGCTTTGGGCTCATGGGGGAAACACCCATCAAGCCCGCTCCGCCGAAGGTTTGCCCGCCAAAGGCGCTGCCGCCTGCGTCAGTGGGTGACCCGCTGGTGCTGCCAGTCGCTGAGCTGGCGCCGGGACTGCTGCCGAAGGTGCTGCCGCCAGCAGGACTCCCGCCGGGCGAGCCAACGCCGGAGCCGAGGCTGAACCCCGAACCCCCCGCCTGTCCGCCAGCGGTATTGCTGGAACCAAGCGCAGATCCTGAGCCGCTGGTGTCTGAACTGCCGAAGGCACTGGAGGCTGGGGTGGCTCCGGTGACGCCGCCGGGGCCTGTGCCACCGATGGGCGAGCCCGCACCGGCCAGGGGCTGGCCAAAGAATCCCATGATGGGGGTCTTGTTCTGCCCGACGGGAACGGGCTTCCAATCGTCCTTGCCGGTTGTGGGGTCAAGATACCGCCTGCGCAGGAAGCGAATCTCGTTGGTCTTCACCAGCGCGTCGATGTTGGGAGGGTAGGAGCCGAACTTGGCGTAGTAGAGCTTGATGGCGCGCACATACTGCTGGCCGCGTTGCATCGTTTCCAAATCCCGGTCACGCTGCAGGTCTGCGCGCACGCGGGGCGCAGCGACGGCCAGGGTGAGAATGACAATCGCGAGCATGAAGATGACGGCGATCAGCAGGTAGCCATCTTCTTCGGGCTTGCGGCGGTGAATCGGTGCGGTTTTCATCGTCCTCTGTGGGAATTCAAACCCTGAGCCCTCCAGCTAGTTCACCGTGAGGGGGAGGGTCTGCGTGTTGTCATAGCCCAGGTCAGTGATCTGAACGCTGCCCGGCAGGATGGCGCCCACCTTGTACCGGTGATCGACCACGTCGCCTGGGCGGGCGACAAAGATGTCATCGCCATGGACCAGGAAGGCCTTGAGCGACTTGTCGCCGGCCTGGCTGTAGCCAAAATATTTGAGGTCGATGGCGGGGGGGCGCGGCGGCTCCGGCACCGTCACGACGGGCGCTGAGCTGACGGCCCGCGCACTCTTGACCGGCGCCTCAATCGCGACCGGCGCCGAATCCGCGGAGAAGATATTGCGCCCCGTTCCTGCGTAGACCACGTCTTCACTGAGCGCCAGCTTTTCCATGTGGAGGGTGGGGTCCATGCTGTTGTCAGTGAGTTTGACGGCTTCAGGGGCGGAGGCGGCTGCGCGTCCCGCCTGCGCGGTCCGCATGGCTGCGGGGCTTGCCGGAGGCGCGGGAGCAGGGCTGCCGCCGAAGGAATCGGACAACTCCCACACGCCCACGACTGCGATAACTGCCACCAGCGCGGCGAGGAAATAGACCTGGCGCTTGTTTTCGGTTCCCAGCTTGAGGGCCATGGCTATTCGCCCTCCTTGCCGCCGGTGGAGGGCGCGCTTTGGGTTTCATCCTGTGTAGTGGGCAGGCCGCTGCTGGCCGCATCGGCCGGCCGCAGCCAGGTGGAGACGCGCAGGCGCAGATTGACGAGGCCACCCTGCTGGCCGGTGAGCGCCATGGCGCGGACGACGAAGAACGTCTGGTCGCGCTCCAGGCTGTTGACGAAGCGCATGATTTGCGGATAGGCCCCGCTGATTCCAGCGTCCATAGTGATCTCGGTGAGGTCAGTGCCGGGCGGGCCCTGCGCATATTGCACGCGCGAGAGTTGCACGCCGGAGGCAACCTGCAGCGCTCCGATCCGCGTAGCGATGGAGGAATAGTTGGCGGGGATGCGCCTGGCATAGAAGATCTTGATGAGGGCGCGCGATTTTGCCACGCGCTTATCTACGCCGCGCAGAGAAGAAGTCTCCAGCTCCAGCGCCTTCAGCTCCATCTGCTTGTTGGCCAGCGCGCTGGTGGAACTGCTGTCAGTGGCCGACCAGTCGATGCCGAGGCGCGTGCCCAGGACGATGACGACGATGGCGAGAACGGCTACCCCGGCAATATGCCAGGTGAGCGGCGAGCTGAGAGCTTCGCGTGCCTGAGCGGCGGTCATCCTCTTCATTGCGCCACCCCCTTGTGCGGCTGTACGGGAGCCTTTGGTCTGGGCGATACAAGGTACGGCATGCGCCGCTTTCCCGGTCCTGCTGCCGCAGAGGCGTTGGCCGCGCCGGGTTCAGCGCCTGCGCCGTTGTTTGCGGGATTGACCTTGCCCGGCTCCTTCATGCCGGTGGAGGGAGGATTGTAGTCGGCGAGCAGATCGAAGTTTACGCGGCTGGAGGCGCTGACGGGTTGCGCCCGTTCGCTGGGACCGCCGTTGGCTTCCGCGCTTTCTCCTACAATGCGCGCTGCGACAAAGTGGCGCGAGTGTTCAAGGTTCTGCACCAGCTCAATGGCGCGATCGCGCGGGCCGACGACGCGAAGCTTCAAGGTGATGATCCCATCGGGAGCGCGTGCCGGTTCAAGCGTGGTGACCTGAACGCCGCCAGGCAGCACGGTCTCCAGATCCTCCATGGCCAGTGTCCAGGAGAATGCCTTTTCATCAAAGAGCTTGTTGAGGCGCGCGACCTGGGCCATGGTCTGGGCGTTATCCGGCTGGCGCATGATGGCCTGATAGCCCTGCCGCTCGTTGCGTATGCCCGCAATTCTTCCATCGAGGGAATGATCGCGCGCGCGGGCCAATTCGGCCTTGTGATGAATGGCGTGCAGACCGAATCCGAACAGGATGGCCGTGAGCGCGAGCAATCCCATGGTAATGCGGAGGCGCTTGAGAATCGGGCCCAGGTCAGCGAAGGGCCGAGTGGCGAGATTGATCCCGATGCGCATGGTGCTATGCCACCCCCGCCAGCGCGCCGGTCACGCCGGACAGGCTCACATTGCCGAGGGCCGTGGCTGCTCCGGTCTCCGGCCGCGGCGCAAGTTCCACAACGATCATCTCCGCTTCGCCGATCCAGCGCGCAAAATCGCCGGCCGTGCCGCGCCCGGCATAGCGCAGGCTCGTGGGACGCATGGAGAGCTTGTCTTCAAAGTAGGCGGCCGCGACGGCAATGTCGCGCTGGACCTCAGCAAGGCGGAGGCCAGGCTCCGCGGGCAGCTCTATGGTGCGATACAGCAGCAGATCGTGCCGGTGGGCAATCGCGGTAGTGAGGGACTCTTCATTGAGGCAGGCAGCCAGCACCGGCTCGGCAGCGTCCACGGTAGCCAGCGCGGCCAGACTGGCAGGGAGTATGGCTCCGGGCTCATACCCGGCCGCATGCACCGCCGCCTCATACTCCGCGAGGATCGGCGCTGGAATAATCGCGGCCAGTACGCGACAACCGGCTTTATCTTGCGCAAGGGTCTGGTAACTAACGCCTGCATGCTCCACGTCGAACGGCACCATTTTGCGCAGCCTGAAGCGCAGCACGGCGATCGCGTCTGCCGGCTTGGCGGGCAGGGAATCGAAGTCGAGGACGAAGACGCGGACGGAGGTGTCAGGCAGAATCACGGAGATGGAGCGCTTGCGGGGCTCCACCTGATCGAGAGCTTTGCGGATTGCGGCAGCCACTGCGTCGGGAGCCGCGAAATTTACGCTGTTGATCCCAGGCGTGAGGGCTCCGGCGGGCAGAGGCTCAAAAGCAACCACGGCGGCAGCGCCGCCACCGGGCAAGGCCGCGGCTAGAACGCACTGGGGCGTCAGCTCCACCGCCGCGGGCGGCCGTCCGGCGGGTTGCGAGAGCGATTTGCGTGGAATCAAAGGCACTAGCGTGACGCCTCGATGAATGTCACCTTGTTGATCTCCTTCAGCGTGGTGAGGCCGCGACGGACACGGTCCAGCGCCGACTCGCGCAGGAAGCTCATGCCCTCCTTCTGCGCCAGCTTACGCACCTCAGAGGTGGGCTTCTTCTCCAGAATCAACTCGCGAATCGGGTCGGTCAAGTCCAGCAGCTCGTGGATGGCGGTTCGGCCGCGGTAACCGGTGCCGCCGCACTCGATGCAGCCCGCGCCCTCATGAAAGTCAAAGCCGCGCCACTCGGCAGGGTCCATGCCGCTCGACAACAGGATGTCGTCGGGGTAATGCACGGTCTGGACGCAGTGCTCGCAGATGGTGCGGACCAGCCGCTGGGCGAGGATGCAGTTGAGCGCGGAGACGAAGTTGTAGGCCTCGACGCCCATGTTGAGAAAGCGCCCGAGCACGTCGACCACGTTGTTGGCGTGCACGGTGGTGAAGACCAGGTGCCCGGTGAGCGCGGAGTTGATGGCGATCTGCGCGGTCTCCTGATCCCGAATTTCGCCGACGAGAATCTTGTCGGGGTCGTGGCGCAGAATGGAGCGCAGGCCGCGCGCGAAGGTGAGGCCCTTTTTCTCATTGACGGGAATTTGCGTGATGCCGCGAATCTGGTACTCGACCGGATCTTCAATAGTGATGATTTTGTCTTCGTCGCTTTTGATCTCGTTGAGCGCAGCGTAGAGGGTAGTGGTTTTACCGGAGCCGGTGGGGCCGGTGACCAGGACCATGCCGTAGGGCTCGCGAATATAGCGGCGGAAGCGGCGCAGGTCCTCGTCCGCAAAGCCCACCACGTCGAGAGTGAGGTTGCGGAACTTCTCGCTCATCGATTCCTTATCGAGCACGCGGAGCACGGCGTTTTCGCCATGCACGGTGGGCATGATGGAGACGCGGAAGTCGATGAGGCGGCCCTTGTAGCGGACACGGAAGCGGCCGTCCTGCGGCACGCGACGCTCGGCAATGTCGAGCTCGCTCATGATCTTGATGCGGCTCAGGATGGTGGTGTGATGCTCGCGCGCGATGGGCGCCATTGCCTCCTGCAACACGCCGTCGATGCGGTACTTGACATGCAGCGAGTCGTCGTAGGTCTCAATGTGAATGTCGGATGCGCGGCGCTCGAGAGCGGTGAAGATCGTGGTGTCGACGAGGCGGATGATCGGACTGATGTCCTCATCGCTGGTGAGCTTCTCGATGGAGATGTTTTCGTCCGCATTTTCTTCGCCGTTGAGCACGTCAAAGGTGAGCCCTTCGCTGGCCTCGTCGAGGACGCGCTGCGACTGCTCGGTCTTCTTCAGCAGGTCGGTAATCTGCGAGAGGGTGGCCACGCGGGGCAGGATGCGGCTGCCGAGCAGCCCGGCTATCTCATCGAGGACCATGAGGCGCGAGGGGTCGCTGA
Organism: Acidobacteriota bacterium; assembly: GCA_021836865.1. GTDB lineage: Bacteria > Acidobacteriota > Terriglobia > Terriglobales > Acidobacteriaceae > Telmatobacter. The sequence continues at coordinate 44,148 of JAKBHH010000004.1, read as the reverse complement.
CGGCGATGGCCAGCGCGTCGCCCACCTGCTCGATGGGTACGAAGTTGTAGCGGAACATCAGCTCGACGGGCACCGTGCGCAGAAGTTCGTGCTGAATCTTGAAGTTCTTCAGGTCCACAAACTCCGCGCGATAGCGCCGCGCCATCGCTTCAGCCGCTTCGCGCTCTTCGTCACTGCCCGGGGCAGGCCCGGTGGGCAGTACAACGATCGTTGTGTCAGCCATCGTCTTTTACCCCTGTGCGCCGGAAACCTGCCCGAGCGAAAAGATGGGCAGATACAGCGAGATCAGAATGAATACTACGACAACCCCCATGACAATAAGGATAGCCGGCTCAATCAGCGCCAGCGCCGCGGTGAGCGCTGTCGCAACATCTTCCTCAAAGAACTCGGCTACCGAGTTCAGCATCTGCGGCAAGGCGCCGGTCTGCTCTCCCACGGAGATCATCTCGGTGGCGAGATCGGGGATCACCTTGGTTTCGCTGAGCGAGTCGGCCAGGCTCTTGCCTTCGCGCACGGTCGTGATGGACGACATCACGGCTTGCGAGACCCTGCGCGAGGAGATGGAACGGGCGGCTGTGTCGAGCGACGGAACCAGCGGCAGGCCACCGGCAAGCAGCGTGGAGAGGGTGCGTGAGAACAGCGCCACCTGGTACTTGAGCCAGATCTTGCCGAAGATGGGCAGGCCCACGCGAACGCCATCCACAAAGTCGCGGCCGCGCTCGGTGATAGAGAATCGGTAACTGCCGAAACCGCCGATCAGCAACACGGCGAGGATCCAGAGAATGTTGTGCTGCGTCCACTTGCCAAAGGTGAGCAGGCCAATCGTCATGGCCGGTAGTTGCGAGCCCATCTGGTCATAGAGCTCGGCAAACTGCGGAATGACCACGGTGAACATGAAGACCATGAGGCCGCTGACCAGGAAAAGCAGAAGCGACGGGTAGATGAGCGAGGCCGTCAGTTTTTTACGGAAGGTGAGCGAGACGCGCTGAAAGCTTACGTAACGCTCCAATACCTCCTGCAGATTGCCGGAGCGCTCGCCAGCGAGCAACGTGGTGGTGTAGATGGACGGGATGCCGCTCTGCGCTTCGAAGGCCGAGGACAGCGACTCGCCGGTCTTGACGCGATTGGCCACATCGTTCAACTGGCTGGCGAAGTGCGGGTCCTTTTGAATATTGGCGAGCATGTGCAAGGAGCCCAGGATGGGCAGGCCGGCGCGCACCAGAGTAAGGAACTGCTGATTGAAGATCAGAAAAGGTTCCAGCCGGACCTTGCGGCGGGAGAAAAGCGGCACTCCGCTGCGTGCGCTGACGGAAAAGACGTGGTAGCCGGCCTGAGTGAAGCGCGCGCGCAGCTCGTCGGCGGTCGCCGCCGTCTGTACCTGCTCCTGGACGCGGCCGCGCTCATCGGCCAGCTTGATGACGAACTCTGCCATGGGAAACTTCCTGTGCCCGCGGGCCGCAACCGCTCCGTTTGCGCTGCTTTGTCCAAGAGTAACAGCCCAACAGCAGAACAGACGTGCGGTGACCTGTCAACGTTCAACGATGCGGGGATGGATGAGTGCTGTCGCTATGCCGACTGCGAGGGTAGGGGAGTCCACGGCTGGTCAGGTGCTCAAAGGAGGGGCCCTTTGTCCAGGGATGTGCTGCGGCCGGAGAGGAGGTCGGAGCGAACCGGGCCGTTCCCCCCTCACCCTCTGCCTCTTTTTGTCGATAATTCTACCGGGGCACAGGCAGATGTTGCCGTTGCGTTGAGGCGTGGCAACCGGCGGAGACGACCCTTGCTGGAGCGGGATGGGCGGGAACTGGGAAAGCGGCGACTCCGTACCCACAGCGACGAGCGAATCGGATGGGGAGCGAGGCGCTGGGGTGCGAGAATCCCTGAAACTTTTCGAGTTCTGCGTGGTCTAATGAAGATAAGTTGACAACGGGAGACTCAATGTCGAATCAGCCTTCAATTCTGCCCCCTGTAGATGCCTCCAATGCCAGTCAAAGCGGGGTGCGTCTGGTCTCCGTGTTGCCAGTGCGCGACACGGTTCTTTTCCCCCATGCTGTTCTGCCGCTGACGGTTGGCCGCGAGAGCTCGATTCAACTGATCGAGGCGCTGGGCGATGAACGGTCGATCGTGGTGGCGGCGCAACTGGACGCGCGGCTGGACGCTCCCAAGCCTGCGGACCTGCATACGGTGGGAACGCTGGCGACCGTACACAAGGTTGTCCGGATGCCGAACCAGAGCCGCTTTGTCTTTACGGAAGGTGTGGAACGGGTGCGTCTGGTGCGTTTTGTGCAGACGGAGCCGTTCATGGTGGCCGAGGTGGAGGAGTTGCAGGAGGCGGAGCCGGATTCGACGGCCAGCGTGGAAGCGCTGGTGCGTAACGTCGTGAGCCAGTTCCAGCAGATTGTCTCCGAATCGCCGACGCTTTCAGATGAGCTGCAGACCATTGCGGTGAATATTGATGAGCCGAGCCGTCTGGTGGATTTTGTGGCGTCCTCGCTGCCGTTTCTAACCACGGACGACAAGCAGCAACTGCTGGAGACGCCGAGCGTGCTGGACCGGTTGGAGCAGATGAACAAGCTGCTGGCCAAGGAGATTGAGGTCCAGCAACTGCGCAACAAGATCCAGAACGAGGTACAGGACCAGGTGCAGCAGTCGCAGCGCGACTACTACCTGCGCGAGCAGATGAAGGCTATCCAGAAGGAGCTGGGAGAGCAGGACGAGGGCCAGCGAGAGGTGGACGATCTGCGCGAAAAGATTGACGCCGCCGGGATGCCCGAGGATGTGAAGAAGGAGGCGATGAAGGAGCTTTCGCGTCTGTCGCGGATGTCTCCCATGGCGGCCGACTACTCGCTGACGCGCAATTATATTGAATGGCTGGCGGTGCTGCCGTGGGCCAAGAGTTCGGGTACCAAGGTGGATACCGTGAAGGCCGGCGAGATTCTGGACGAGGACCACTACGGGCTGAAAAAGGTGAAGGAGCGCATTCTGGATTATCTGAGTGTCCTGGAGCTGAAGCCGGACATGAAGGGGCCGATACTCTGCTTTGTGGGGCCTCCTGGGGTGGGCAAGACCAGCCTGGGCAAGTCGATTGCCCGCGCACTGGGGCGGAAGTTCCAGCGCATCTCACTGGGCGGCATGCATGACGAGGCGGAGATACGCGGCCATCGCCGGACTTACATCGGCGCGCTGCCGGGGCAGATCATCCAGAGCATTCGGCGTGCGGAGACGAACGATCCGGTGATCATGCTGGACGAGGTGGACAAACTGGGCCGGGATTTTCGCGGCGACCCTGCATCGGCGCTGCTGGAAACGCTGGATCCGGCGCAGAACAACAGCTTCCGCGACAACTATCTGGATGTGCCGTTCGATCTCTCGAAGGTGCTGTTCATCTGCACGGCGAACATGCTGGACCCGGTGCCGCCGCCGCTGCTGGACAGGATGGAGCTTATTCCTCTGCAGGGCTACAGCGAAGAGGAGAAGCTGCACATCGCCAATCGTTATCTGATTCCGCGGCAGATCGAGGAGAACGGGATTACCACGGAGCAGGTCGAATTTCCGGAGGAGGCTGTGCGGCATATCGTGCGCCACTACACGCGCGAGGCCGGGGTACGCAAACTGGAGCAGACGATTGGTACGGTCTGCCGCAAGCAGGCGCGGCGCGTAGTGGAGGGCAAGAAGGAAAAGCTCACGGTTACGCGCGAAGTTCTCAAGGAGTTCCTGGGCGGCATCCAGGTACGTGTGGATACCGAGGTGGCGGAGCGCGTGAAGCGACCGGGCGTGGCTGTGGGGCTGGCCTGGACGCCGGCCGGCGGTGACATTCTCTTTATCGAGGCCAACAAGATGAAGGGCAAAGGCGGCTTTACGATGACCGGGCAGATTGGTGAGGTGATGCAGGAGTCGATGCAGGCCGCGCTGACCTGGGTGCGCTCCAACGCAGCGTCGCTGGGGCTGGCCGAGGACTTCACCAAGGAGATCGACCTGCACATTCATGTGCCGGCGGGCGCGATTCCGAAGGATGGGCCGTCGGCCGGAGTAACGATGGCGACGGTGCTTGCTTCGCTGCTGACCGACACGCCGGTACGGCCGCTGACGGCCATGACAGGCGAGATTACGCTGAGCGGCAATGTGCTGCCGGTGGGCGGCATCAAGGAGAAGTTCCTGGCTGCACGGCGGGCCGGAGTGGAGACCATCATTCTGCCCGCGGAGAACCGCCAGGACGTGGAAGAGGACCTGACGCCGGAGTTGATGGAGGGCGTGACCGTCCACTACGCCAGCCGGATTGAAGATGTGCTGGCCGTGGCTCTGCCACTGCTGAAGGCGCGGCCGGATACACAGCCTGCGGAGGGCGACCTTAAGGGACACTCTGTTTCGTAAGGGCGCGCAAAGACCAGACAAGGAAGGCCGGCGAACCTGCCGGCCTTTCCTGGCTCAGGGTGTGGCGCGGATTCGGCCGCAGGTTTCGTCCACGGAATCCTGCAGGCGGCGTCTAAACCACAGCAGGCGGTATGCTTTCTCTTATGATTCATGTGCGTGTGCTCGCCTTTGGCGTGCTGAAAGATGCGATAGGCCCGAAGGCGCTGCCGATTGAGCTGCCGGAAGGGGCGACGGTGGCCGACCTGCTGGCGCGGCTGGGCGGGCAGTATCCGGGGGCGATGCTGCAGGGGATTGCGGTGAGCGTCAACGCGGAGTATGCCACGGCTTCGCAGGTGTTGAGCGCGAGCGACGAAGTGGGGCTCCTGCCGCCTGTTTCCGGCGGCAGTGAGCCGACAGGCGACGTCGCCGATGAGCGCGCGGAGACGGAGATTCTGCACATTGCGCTGACCCGCGACGCCATTGACGCCGACGGGCTTGTCGCCGCTGCCAAGCGCGGGGAAGATGGCGCGGTTGTGGCGTTTGACGGCATTGTGCGGAATCACTCGCGCGGGCGCCGGACGCTGCATCTGGATTACGAAGCCTATGAAGAGATGGCCGCAAAACAGATGGACGCGCTGGGGCGTGAGGCGCGGAGCCGCTTCGGCGTTCGCCATGTGGCAATCGTGCATCGGCTGGGACGGCTTGCGATTGGCGAGACCAGCGTGCTGATTGTGGTGGCCTCGGCGCATCGTGCGCAGGCTTTCGATGCCTGCCGGTGGATTATCGACACGCTGAAGAAGACGGTGCCCATCTGGAAGAAGGAGACCTTTGCGGACGGCGCGGTTTGGGCCGATGGCGAGCCGTTTCCTGCGGGGTTGGGGTTGGAGGCTGCGGATGCTCCGTAGTAAGGCTGAGAGCGTTCGCGCAGGGCTGATGCTGGCGGGACTGCTGACTTGCGCGGCTATGCAGGGCTCCGCCCAGGATGTGACCTTCCGCATGAACGTGCAGCTCGTGAATGTTTTTGTGAATGTGACGGACCAGAACGGCGCGATTGTGGGAGGACTGACGCGGGATGACTTTGCGCTCTATGAAGATGGACGCCCGCAAAAGATCTCGCTCTTTGAGCGCGAATCGGAGATGCCGCTGAACATCACGCTTGCCGTTGACACCAGCGGCAGCGTCTACAAGGACCGCGACGTGGAGCGCGACGCGGCGAAGCGATTTGCGCGGGCGCTGCTGCGGCCGCAGGACCAGATGAGCGTGATTGAGTTTGCCACTTACGTAACGGAGCGGACGGGCTTCACGAACCAGCTGAAGTTGATCGACCACGGCCTGGACAGCCTGCGCGGCGGCGACGCGACGGCGCTCTACGATGCGATCTATCTGGCCTCACAGAGGCTGGGGACGCGGCAGGGGCGCAAGGTGCTGGTGCTGGTCTCAGACGGCGGTGACACGGCCAAAAGCACCACCTACGCCCAGGCGCTGGAGCAGGCGCTGCGCAATGAAGCGATGATCTACAGCATTATCGATGTGCCGATCGAGGCCAGCGCCGGACGTGACACGGGTGGAGAACATGCGCTGATTACGCTGGCCGAGCAGACCGGCGGCAAAAGCTTTTATGCCGACCACGGCGGGCTGGACACGGCCTTTGCACAGGTGAGCGAAGACCTGCGTACACAATACGTGCTGGGCTATTATCCGCAGAACCAGGAGCCGGGCACGGATTTTCATCGCATCCGCGTGACCATTCCGCGGGCGGCGGTCGATGCCTATCACATCCGCTATCGCACCGGCTATTACGCAGACACGCCAGCGCGCCGCCGATAGCTGCACCACTGCATGCGGCGCAGAATGCGTCTTGATGCAGCAGGGCGGCGTGGAATCTGCATCTACAATAGGCATATGACTCCCCTGGGCTCATCGCACCACCGCCAAAAGACACCTCCGCCCGGCGATACCGGGCAGGAAGCGCTTTACCTGCGCTCCCTCAGTGACCGGCAGATCAACGTCGCCATCAAGCTGCACGATGGCGAGACCGTGCGCGGCTGGATCGAGTATTTTGACGACGGCATGTTGCGGCTGACGCGCGAGGGAAAGCCAAACCTGTTCATTTACAAACACCAGATTCAGACCATCTCAGAAGTCGCGGGAAAGCGTTCAGCGCGGACGGTGCGCAACGCGACGACGAGCGAGGCGGGCTTGTGAGCGGAGCGGGCCGGACTGCGCATGAGTTCGTGTGGGTGCCCAAGGCTGCCAGCATTGTGCGCGAAGCAGGGGCGCGGCTGCGCGAGTTCTTTGCCCAGGGCGTGGAGACCGAGTACAAGGGCGACGTAGACCTGGTGACGGTGGCCGACCGCACGGTGGAGAAGCTGATTCGCGAGCGGCTCGGCGCGATCTTTCCTGAGCACGGCATCTATGGCGAGGAGGGCACTCGCGAGCGAATGGAGCAGGAGTTCCGCTGGTATGTGGATCCGCTGGACGGGACGACCAACTTTGCCCACGGCTTTCCGCAGTTCTGCGTTTCGATGGGGCTGGAGCAGCGTCCCGCGACCCTGAAGCCGGACGAGGACGGTACGCTGGTTGCGGCGCTTATCTATGACCCGCTTCGCGACGAGATCTTTACGGCAGAGCGCGGACGCGGCGCACTGTTGAACGGCAAGCCGCTGCGGGTTTCCGGCATTCCGGAACTGGCCGAGGCGCTGGTAGCTACAGGCTTTCCAAGCCGGAAGCGGCACGCTAGCCCGAACATACACTTTTATCAGGAATTCACGCTGCGGTCGCATGGCGTGCGAAGGGCCGGCTCTGCTGCGCTGGACCTGGCCTATGTGGCTGCGGGGCGCATGGATGCCTTCTGGGAGTTCAACCTGAACCCGTGGGACACCGCGGCGGGCATCTTGCTGGTGGAGGAAGCAGGCGGGCGGGTGACGGACTTTGCAGGCCGGCATTACCGCCTGGAGAGCCGGGAGATTCTGGCCTCGAACGGGCTGATTCACGCCGAGCTGCTGGGCTTTTTTGACGATATGTTCGCGGGACGCAACCTCAGTCCCATTCCCACGCCCGCGGAGTGGGCGGCTAGCCGGGCAGCGGCGGGCCGGTGATGCGAGAGCGCCGGTGGGGCTGTGCAGTTTTCGATTCCCGCATCGCAAAACACGGGTGATCGGCGAAAAGTCAGCCTGCGGCCTCGTGTGCTACTATCAGCGTCGAAGGTTCACCCTCCTCGGAGAAATAAGCAGATGGCATACGTAATTGCAGAACCCTGTATCGGCACCAAGGACACCGCCTGCGTAGACGCTTGTCCTGTCGATTGCATCCACCCCAAGAAGGACGAGGCCGGCCACGCGGAGGCCGATCAGCTGTTCATCGATCCTGTCGAGTGCATCGACTGCGGCGCCTGTGTCCCGGCCTGCCCGGTTTCGGCGATTTTCGCGCAGGATGACCTGCCGGAGAAGTGGGCTCACTTTACGGAGAAGAACGCTGCACACTACGGCCGCTAGACGGACCGCGGATTCGGTTTCGGTTCTCCTCAAGTTTTCTCAGGGACGCGCATGCCGCTCAGCGGCATGCGTGTTCGTGTTTTTACGCAGATGGGCGGTTGCGGGCTACTCGCCATGCAATGATGGAATCGCATGGGCGTGCTCACCTCAGAGGCCGTGATACTGCGTACCTGGCCGGTGCATGAAGCCGACCTGATCGTGAGCCTCTTCACGCGGGATTACGGCAAGGTGCGCGGGGTGGCCAAATCTGCGCTGAAGAGCCGCAGACGCTTTGGCGGCGCGTTGGAGCCGATGACAGTGGCGCAGGCCTGGTTTGCGGAGCGACCCCGGCAGGAACTTGTCCGGCTGGATCAACTGGAGATTGTGCGCTCGCCGCTTGCGGAGCCGGTGGATTCGGCGCGTCTGAGCGTGCTCAGTTTTTTTGCCGAACTGCTGGATGAGGCATTGCCCGATCACGATCCGCAGGCAACGGTCTTCCGGCTGCTGATCTCTGTACTGGAACAAACGACAGTGGTCCAGCCCTGGATGCCGCTGACCTACTTCCAGCTCTGGATGACGCGGTTGATGGGCCTGCTGCCGGACATTGCGCATTGCACGGCGTGCGGCGAGGCCTTGCATGCTGCCGAGGTTGCATTCAGCAGCCATGGTGACGGATTGTTTTGCGCGCTGCACCGCGGAGGCAACGCCTGCGAGCTTTGCGCCGACTCCTGGCAACTGGCGCAGCGAATGCTGAGGGCTCCGGTGGCTGCGTTTGCTGCGGAGGAGTGGAACCGGCGGCGCGGGCAGGATCTGCGGCGATTTACGCTGCAGGCACTGGAGAGGCATCTGGAGCGCAAGCTGAAGTCGGCGGAGGCGCTGACGCGGTTGGGTGGGTGAGAGGATTTCAGGCCTGAGCGTCCGGGTCTGAGGCAGCCTGGTGGGATTCCGTCTGCCGGAGTGCGTAGTCTTTCTTTTGTGGACAATTGGCGGAGGTTGAGTCGCAGGCTCGGCTCCAGCGGGGGAAGAATGCAATACCGGCAGCTTGGCAATGGGCCTTTGCAGGTCTCGGAAATTAGTTTCGGCACGTGGCTGACGGTAGCCGGCGGCTTGGGTCGGGAGGCAGCGATTCGTTGCATCCACGCTGCGCTGGACCACGGAATTACACTTTTCGACACGGCTAACCAATACGGCGCGGGCGAGGCGGAGCGGGTGCTTGGGCAGGCTTTGCGTGGTCTGCCGAGGGATCGCTACCTGATCGCGACCAAGGTCTATTTTCCGGTGGGCGATGAGCCGGACCACGGGCTCTCGGCCCAGCAGATTGAGAGGCAGCTGGATCGGTCGCTGGAGCGCCTCGGCGTGGATACCATCGACCTCTACCAGTGTCATCGCTACGACACGGAGACGCCGTTGCAGGAGACGCTGTGCGCACTGAACGGGGCGGTGAAGTCGGGCAAGGTTCGGGCCATCGGGTTCAGCGAGTGGACGGCGGAGCAAATTGAGAATGCATCCAGGATTACGGACGAGTGCCAGTATGTGGCGTTCTCATCGAGCCAGCCGCAATACTCCATGCTATGGCGGAGGCCAGAGGCGAGCGTGTTTGGAGTCTGCGCCCGGCATGGGGTCGGCAATCTGGCGTTTTCTCCACTGGCCCATGGGGTGCTGACCGGGAAGTATGCTCCGGGCCTGCCGCCTCCGCCGGGCAGCCGCGCAGCGAGCGAAGAGATGAATGCCTTTATGGAGACGGCGGGACGGCATTACCGGTCAGACTACCTGCTGGCTGCGGTTGAACGGCTGAAGCCAATCGCCGCCGACCTTGACTTGACCATGGCGCAGATGGCTCTGGCCTGGGTGCTTCGACGGCCGGAAGTTTCCTCTGCGATCATCGGTGCGTCGCGGCCGGAACAGATTGCGGACAATGTGCGGGCGGCAGGCGTGAAGCTGCCCGCCGAAGCACTGCAGCGCATGGATGAGGCTGTGCGCGATGTCACGGTATGGGCCTGAGATCATGCTGTGAAGGGCGGGACGAGCGATCTGAGTGCGAGGCATCCTTACTGAGCCGCGGAGTAGAAGGCGTCATGGATGGGCCGCGCTCCAGATCCCAGGTCCAAGACTCCGTACCCCTGGCGCCCATTCATTTTGAGAGACTCAGATATCCAAATCTCACTTGTCGCGCCCATCTAAATCTAAAAGGGAGATCCCCCGGCTGTGCCGGGGTGGCAGTAGAACTTTGAGAATTCCGGGAGTATGTTCTCTTTCGAATTGCCTGTGCTGCTGCAGTGAAGACAGCAGTACGAGGTTTTTGCTTTTGTTCTTGCTTTTGCTTCGGACGGTTGCGAAAAGGCCCCTTTGAGGGGCCAGCAACCGCAAAGCCACCGGCTCCGCCGGTGGATACTTACTCCCCCTTCCCGGCAATTCGAAATCGTACAAACTGGAGTTCAATTAGAGGCTTCCAGCTTCTTTTGCAGCCATGCGGATATCAATCAAACTCCTTGGGAAGTCGGATACGGCCCTACTGATAAAATCAGTCCTTAGTTCCATTGAGAGAGAGTTTCCAGTGCCGACAACCGAGTCTACCGCCGCGTTGCAGTCCAGCGCGCTTACCTTTCAGGAATTGCTTTTCCGCCTGCAAAGCTTTTGGGCAGATCGCGGCTGCGTGCTGCAGCAGCCCTACGACGTGGAGGTGGGCGCGGGCACGATGGCGCCGGAGACCTTTCTGCGCGTGCTGGGGCCGAAGCCTTACAGAGTGGGCTACGCGCAGCCCTCGCGGCGGCCAGCCGACGGGCGCTACGGCGAGAACCCGAACCGGCTGTTCAAGCACACGCAGTTTCAGCTCATCCTGAAGCCGCCGCCGGTGAACGTGCAGGAGCTGTATCTGCAATCGCTGGAAGCGATCGGAATTGACCTGAGCAGGCACGACCTGAAGTTTGAGGAAGACAACTGGGAGTGGCCGGCGGGCGGCGCGTGGGGCGTGGGCTGGCAAGTGATGCTGGACGGACTGGAGATTACGCAGTTCACCTACTTTCAGCAGTGCGGCGGCATGGACCTGGACCCGATTTGCGCGGAGCTAACTTATGGGCTGGAGCGGATTGCGGCCTTTTTGCAGGATGTGGACTCGATCTACGAGATTGTGTGGGCACGCGATCCGGAGACAGGCGCTCCGGTGACTTATGGCGAAGTTAGATTGGCCGAGGAGCTGCAGTTCTCTGTCTATAACTTCGAGGAAGCCGATGTGGCGAAGTTATGGGAACACTTCAACCTGTTTGAGGCGGAGGCGAAGGAACTGCTGGGAAAGGCCGATGGGCTGTTTGCCAGCGAGACGGCGAGCGCGGGGGAGAAGCAGCGATTTCCGCTGTTGGCAACGTATGAGCTGGCGCTGAAGTGCTCGAATCTGTTCAATGTGCTGGATGCGCGCGGGGCGATCAGTGTGACGGAGCGCGTGGGAGTGATCGGGCGGATTCGCGCGCTGGCGGTGGGTGTGGCCAGGGCGTATGCGGCGCAGCAGGCGGCGTAGCGGGTGGCCGGTTGAGGTTTTCCGTTTCTTTGGTCGCGGAGTTGAGAGCTGCGGAACCCTGAAATTTGCGAGTTAGTAAGTGAGCGAGAGAGCTTGAGTCTTATGTCGGATTTTTTGTTGGAGATTGGGTTGGAAGAGGTTCCGGCCCGCATGATTGCCGGGGCTGAGGCGGAGCTGGGCCGCCGCGTGAAGGAGCTTCTCACGCGCGAGCGGCTGCTGGCGGCAGAGGCGAAGGTGACAACCTACTCTACGCCGCGACGGCTGGCCGTGCTGGTGGAAGGCGTGCTGGCGGCGCAGGCCGATGCAGAAGAGCAGCTGACGGGCCCGTCGTGGAAGGTGGCGTTCAAGGACGGCGCGGCGACAGCGGCGGCAGAGGCTTTTGCGAAGAAGGCAGGCGTGCCTGTTTCCGCGCTGGAAAAGGTGACGACTGCCAAGGGCGAGTATGCGGGAGCAACGGTGAAGCGGCAAGGAGTGAGCGCGACACAGTTGCTGGCTGGCGAGTTGCCGAAGGAAGTGCTGGGGCTTTACTGGGCCAAGAATATGTATTGGCGCGCGGGCAAGCCGGAGCGGTTTGTGCGTCCTGTGCGCTGGGTGGTGGCGATGCTGGATGCGGCCGTCGTGCCGCTGGAGATTGCGGGGATTGCCGCGGGAAATGCGAGCCGCGGGCATCGCGTGCTGCATGGCGGTGCGCCGGTTTCGCTTGCTTCGGCAAGGAGCTACCAGGAGGCGCTGCGTACGGCAAAGGTGATTGTGGACGTGGCCGAGCGGAGGCACTCGATTCGCAAGGCGCTGGACAAGGCGACGCGCACGGTGGTCGGAGCCCGCTGGCGGGAGGATGAGCCGCTGGTGGAGACGGTGGTGCATCTGACAGAGTGGCCCAGCGTGATTCTGGGCGACTTTGACAGGGAGTATCTGACGCTGCCTGAAGAGGTGCTGGTGACCGTGATGCGCGACCATCAGAAGTACTTTGCCGTGGAGGACGCTCACAGCAAACTTGCGCCGCACTTTCTGGCTGTGCTGAACACGGAAGCGGACGCGGATGGGGAAGCGATCATTCGCCATGGCAACCAGAAGGTCCTGGTCGCCCGCTTCAAGGACGCGCGCTTCTTCTGGGACTTTGACCAGAAGACGCCGCTCACCGAGCGTGTTGAGAGCCTGAAGCAGGTGACCTTCCAGAAGCAGCTTGGCAGCTACCACTGGAAGACGGAGCAGAACCTTGGTGTGACGCGCGCACTGGCTGCTGCCGTCAAGAACGCGGGTCTGGCATTCGACGAAACCGCTCTGCTCAAAGCCGTGGAACTGGCAAAGACTGACCTGACGACTGAGCTGGTGAAGGAATTCACCGAGTTGCAAGGCATCGTTGGCGGGCTCTATGCGCGGGCGCAGCACCTTGGTGAACGCGTTGCGCTGGCGATCTACGAGCAGTACACGCCCGCTTCGACGGAGGACAACATTCCCGTCTCGGTGGAGGGGCAGTTGCTGGGGCTTGCAGATCGTATTCAAACGATTGTGGCGATGTTCGGAATTGGCAATGCGCCGACGGGTTCGAAAGATCCGTTCGCATTGCGCCGCGCCGCCAATGCCATCGTGAAGATTCTGGCTGAGTCGGAGCTGCCGCTGACCCTGGATTCTGTCCTGGATGGATCGGGCGCTGATGGCGCAAACAAGGAACAGGTGGCTGCATTCCTTCGCGAGCGGCTGCATTTTTACCTCAAGGACATGCGCAGCTTTCCCTACGACGTAGTCAATGCCGTGCTGGCTGCAGGCGCAAACGACGTGCGCGATGCGATTGCGCGCGCCGAGGCGTTGACCGCGGCTCGGAAGTCTGCGGATTTTGAGGCGATCTCCGCGGCCTTCAAGCGCATCAAGAACATCCTGCGGCAAGCCGGAGAAAAGGGCTTCGCGGTGGGTGAGGCGCAGGGCGGGAAGCTGACGCCCGAGGCGCAGCAGCTTGCGGATGCCGCCGCTGCGCTGGCGCCCAAAGTGGCCGCGCTGCGAGAGAAGCGAGCGTATGGCGAGGCGTTGGCGGAGATTGCCACGCTGCGGCCTGTCGTGGACGCCTTCTTTGACAAGGTGATGGTGCTCGACCCGGACCCACAGGTGCGCGGCGCGCATCTGAGCCTGATTGACGGCGTGCTGCGGAGTTTCTCGGGCATTGCCGACTTTAGCGAGATTGTGACGGCATAGCCTGCTGCGCATCTACAATCAAGAGTGATGTCCGACGCGCTTTATCTGAGTTTGTGGTATCCGAATCTGCGCCTTGCCGCGCTGGCTGAAAAGCTGACGGCGGTGTTGGGCGAATTTGCCGGGCATGGCGGCGAGGCCCGCGTGTACGCGGCGACCGTGTGGCCGGTGAGCTGGAGCGAGTCGCCGGTTTTGCAGCACGTTTATGGGCGCGGCGAGCGCGGTGCGGAGCCGCGGCAGGCGGTTGAGTATGCGCTGGAGCTGCTCCACGAGGACTACGCCTACGAGTTCCAGATTGGCTGGAGTCTTTGGGAGCTTGAGACGGCTCCGAATTTGGACTCGCGGTGGGTGCGCGAACCGCGGCTGGTGCGGGTGACGGGCTTTGGCCCGCTGTTTGATGAAGGAACGTACGAGCAGGAAGGCCATATCCGCATCGATTTCGGCACTGACGCGCCTTTTCTGGATGAAGAGGGTGAGCTGGACGCTTTGGCCGCGCGGCACGTGGAAGAGAATGTGCGCCAACTGGTGGAGCTGACGGCGGCGGTGGAGAAAGGCTCGGGAGCCACGGCGCGTCTGCTGTGGAGCGAACTGGGCGAGAGCCTTGCCCAGCGGCTTGCGGCGCGGCTTGGCATGAGGAACTGAGGCAGTGCGGTTCACCATAGAGCGGCTGCGTTGGCTGGTGCTGGCGGCGGGGGTGATGCTGATTGCGGCCCTGGCGGTAGTCTTCACCATGGACAAGTGGAAGAGGCCCTTCAATCGCCGCGACCTGCCCAAGCGGCTGGGTGTGGACATTCAGCAGGAAGCCAACGGATTCACCTATACGCAGGCGCACGGCGGGCACACGCTGTTCAAGATTCAGGCATCCAGAGTGGAGCAGCTCAAGCAAGGCAATGCGTTACTGCACGAGGTACACATTGAGCTGTATGGCGCGGATGGCAGTCGCGTGGACCGGATCGATGGCAATGAGTTCGAGTACAACCAGCAGGCTGGAACGGCCAAGGCCAACGGTCCGGTGGAGATTACGCTGACGCGACCGCCCACGGTGACGCCTGCCGCGCAGAAGGCGGCAACCGCGCGCGCGGCGGCTCCAGACGAGATTCACGTAAAGACGAGCGGGCTGGTATTTGACCAGAACAGCGGACTGGCCAGTACGAATGAGGCTGTGGAGTTTGTGCTGAAGCAGGGCACGGGCAGCGCCAGCGGAGCGACCTTCGACTCGGAACAGGGGCTGCTTGTTTTGGATCGGGCCGTGAAGCTGGAGTTGCAGCATGGTGCGGAAACGGTGCGCCTGGAGGCGAAGCACGGGGAGTTTGAGCGCGATGTGCAGACCTGCCGGCTGACGGGAAGCCTGGTGCAGGATCGCGGCAACCAGGTAGAGATGGCGGAGGCGACGGTTCATTTTCGTGACGACGGGTCGGCGTCGCAGGTGGAGGCGTGGCACGGCCTGACGGTGACGAGCGCGGCGGGCAGTCGGCTGGCGGCGCCCACCGGCACCCTGGAGCTTGACGAGAATAACCACCCGCGGAGCGGCGTGCTGCGTGGAGGCGTGACGGTGGACTCGGATGCACAGGGGCGCAAGGTGCAGGGCAGCGCACCGACGATGACGCTGGTCTTTACGCCGGACGGGGTGCTGCGGCAGGCGCATATGGAGCGTGGCGTGAAGATGGCGAGCGACGCGGAGAGCGCGTCGGCGAGCGGCACGGTGAAGAGCCATGAGACATGGACTTCAATTGTGGCGGACCTCAGTTTTCGCGATGCGGGGCATGGGCAACTGGAGCTTGCCGCGATGCATGGGACGGGCGGCGTGGTGGTCACAGATGCGAGCCGGCGAGGCAATGGACCGGTGACGCCATTTCGCATGGCTGCCGATGAGATGACTGGGACGTTTGGCGCGGGCTCTACGCTGACAGCGATGACCGGCACGGGCCATGCCAGTATGGAGCAGACCACGGCGACGGGAGTGCGGCAGACGACAAACGGCGACCGGCTGACGGCGCAGTTTGCTCCATTGGGGCCGGGTGCGAAGGTTATTGCCGGAAAGAATCGGATGAGCGCGATGGGCAGCTCGCAGGTGGAGTCCGCAACGGTGGAGGGCCATGTTGTGCTGGTGCAGCAGGCAGGGCCCAAGACCGGCGAACCTGCTCCTGTGGCTATGCGCGCGACCGCGGATAAGGCAGTGTATCTGGGCGATGGCGGCAAGCTGCGGCTTACGGGCGACCCGCGTGTCGAAGACGGGGGGCTGCAGATCTCCGCGCGGACGATTGACGTGGCGCAGAGTGCGGGCGATGCCGTGGCGCAGGGCGATGTGAAGGCCACCTGGATGGGAGATGCGCAGCAGGACGCGGGCCGGCGCGCCGGGCAGGCCGGCAGCGAGGCCGCGGAGCTGGGCGGCCAGGGTCCGGCACACGTCATTGCCGATGGAGCGGAACTGAACCAGACGACGGGCGAAGTCGTCTTCCACGGCCATGCGCGGCTGTGGCAGATGACCAACTCGATCTCCGCGCCGGTGATTGTGCTGAATCGCACGAAACAGACGCTGGTGGCGCGCGCGGGCGGAGCAGCGGATCCAGTGCGTGTGGTGATGGTGAGTGCTGCTGGACCGGCTGCCGGAATGTCGAGCGGGCCGGCGGCCGCCAAGCCGGCGGGACCATCGGTGATCCGCATGCGGGGAGGAGAGCTGAGATACTCGGCCGCCGAGCGGAAGGCGGTAATGCGCGGGGGGGCGCTGGGCAGCGTGGTGGCGGAGACCGCCGATGCGTCCAGCTCGTCGAGCGAACTGGATGTCTATCTGTTGCCGCCAGGGAATCACGCAGGCAAGGACGGCGCGGCCGCGCAGGTGGACCGCTTGACGGCGCGCGGCCATGTGGAGCTGACCGAGCAGGGCCGCCACGGAACCGGCGAGCAACTGGAGTATTCAAGCGACACGGGCGAGTATGTGCTGACAGGCACCTCGGAGCGGCCGCCGCGGCTGATGGATCCGGTGCGGGGCAGCGTGACGGGCGAGGTTTTGATTTTCAACACCCACGATGATAGCGTCAAAGTCGGAAGCGGGGGCCGTCGCACGGTAACGGAGACAACCGCGCCCCAGAGACAAGTACGGCATAGTGAAGACCCTAAATGAATACACTCATCGCCGAGGGAATCGGCAAGACGTATAAGGGGCGACAGGTTGTCCGCGGGGTCAACCTGAGCATCTCCCGCGGTGAAGTTGTGGGATTGCTGGGGCCGAACGGCGCCGGCAAGACAACCAGCTTCTATATGATTGTGGGCCTTGTGGCGCCGGAGACGGGCCGTGTCATGGTGGATGAGACCGACATCACGCGCGTGCCCATGTATCTGCGCGCGCGCAACTTCGGCATCAGCTATCTGCCGCAGGAGCCTTCGGTCTTTCGCAAGCTTACGGTGGAAGAGAATATTCTGGCGGTGCTGGAGGCGCAGCCGCTGGACAGCCGTGAGCGGAGGAGCCGCACGGAGCGGCTGATCAACCAGCTCAATCTGGGGCACATCCGCACCACGCGAGGGTATGCACTCTCCGGCGGCGAGCGGCGGCGCGTGGAGATTGCGCGTTCGCTCTGCATTCGGCCGAATTTCATCCTGCTCGACGAACCCTTCAGCGGCATCGACCCCATCGCCGTTTTGGAACTGCAGAAGATTATCTTTGACTTGAAGGCCAGCGGGATCGGGATTCTGATTACCGACCACAATGTGCGGGAGACGCTGAGCGTTACGGATCGCGCCTACATCATCGCCGAGGGGCGCATCTTCCGCGCGGGTACGCCGCACGAACTGGGCAACGACGTAGAGGTGCGGCGGGTTTACCTGGGCGAGGGATTTTCGCTGGCCTGATGGGGGGGGGGCGGGCAGCGGCAGCTCTTCGAGCTGACAGCTGGACGTCTGGGGATTGACTGCAATTCTCGTCGCTGCCCGTCAAGAGCAAAGCGCAGGCGACCTATTCTCGCGGGGAGATTTGCCCAAACTGGCACAAGGGTAATGGGGAAGTGCACTTTAGGGTGGCATCTTATTCCTCGGCCATTACACTAGAGGAAGAAACCGAAACGGGAATCGAGTCTCCTTTTATGGCGCTTCTGCAGCCAAGATTGAATCTGAAGGTGGCACAACGCCAGATCCTTACGCCGGGTCTGATGCAGATGGTGAGCGTGCTTGCGCTCAACAAGGTCGAGCTCAAGGAGATGATCGACGCGGAGATGGTCGAGAATCCTGTTCTGGAAGAGATTGATGAGACGGTTCCCATGCTGGACGAAGTGGCCGGCAAGGTAGAGCGCGCGGAACGCGAGGAACGGCTGGAGCACCTGGAGGCGGGTGCGGCGGAGAGCGAGGCGCAGCCCAAAGACGTCTTTGACGAGATCGATTTCGGCTCGTACTTTCGCGATTATCTCGATCCCGGATATCGTACACAGCCGGAGTACGAGGAGGGTGAGCGGCCTTCGTTCGAGAATTTTCTGTCGCAGCCGACGACGCTGACTGATCATCTTTCGTGGCAACTGGGTTCGTTGAAGCTGGACTCTGCGCTGGAACAGGCGGTTGAGTTCGTGATCGGCAACCTGGACGAAAACGGATACCTGGCGGCGAGCGATGAGGAACTGGCCGAGGCGTTTGCAGGCTTTATGAGCGGCGGGCAACTGAAGAAGGATGCGGCGCTCGATCTGGTGCGGCGCGGCATCAGCCTGCTGCAGCAACTGGATCCGCCGGGGGTGGGCGCGCGCGACCTTCGCGAGTGCCTGATGAGCCAGATCGCCGCGCAGCAAAGCGAGTTTGCGCAGGTTTACGCTCGCCGCGCGGCGGATGCCGAGGCGGAAGAAGACCCGCACCGCAGTTTTCGCGCCGAGGCCGACGATCGGCTGGAAGAACGCCGGCGCAGCATGGAAGTGGCCGCTGTGATTGTGGATCGCCACCTTCCGCTGCTGCAGAAGCGCGATGTGAAGGAACTGGCGCGGGCTGCGCAGGTGACGGCGGAAGAGGCTCACGCAGGCATCGAGTTCATCCGCACGCTGGATCCGCGGCCGGGCAGGCTATACAACCGCGAGCAGACGCGGCTGATCGAGCCGGACGTTGTGTTTACCAAGCGGGGTGACGAGTGGGTGGTGTCAATGAACGAAGAAGACCTGCCCAGCCTGCGGCTCAGCCAGCGCTACCGGCGGATGCTGGTGGCCGAGGGCACAGATAAAGAGGTCAAGGAATATGTGAAGGAGCGCTTCCGCTCCGCGCTGCAGCTGATGCGCAACATTGCGCAGCGCAAGAGCACGATTCTGCGCACCTGCGAGGTGATCGTCCGCCGACAAGGGGATTTTCTAGAGAACGGGATCGAATCTTTGCGGCCGATGATGATCAAGGAGGTGGCCGAGGAGATTGGCGTGCATCCCTCCACGGTGAGCCGTGCGGTGGCGAACAAGTATGCGCATACGCCGCAGGGCGTGATCGAACTGCGCTTCTTTTTCACCGAGGGGTCGAACGGCCCCGAGGGCTCAGATACGCCCTTGCTGGTGCTGAAGCGCAAGGTGCGCAAGCTGATTGAAGAGGAGGACCCGCGCAAGCCGCTGACGGATGACCAACTGGCGGCGATGCTGCAGGCGCAGGGCATCCAACTGACGCGGCGGACGGTTGCCAAGTATCGCGAGGATATGAATATACCCTCGACGCATCAGCGACGCCGGCGAGACGCCTGAGGGTGTGTGACGACGCGGATTGCGAAATTCTGCGCACCCATGCGGCATCTGACTGACATCCTGCGATTTGCAGCGTCTAAGATATCCCGGTTGCGACCGCGCGGCTTACGCGAGCCGGGGAAATGCTATAGAATCCAGAGTCCTACGGCCGCAAGACCGGGTTTCAGAAAAATATGAAGTGCGGAGGCTGACCATGGAAGTGGAGTTCACCGCCAGGCAAGTAAGCATTCCCAAGGCGCTGCGCCAGCAGGCCGAGGAGGGAATGGACCGAATCGCCCGGATTCTGGGCAAAACCGCCCGAGCCAGCATCATTTTTCGTGCGCAGAGGCATCTGCATATTGCAGAACTCACCATCAAAGCGCGGCTGCAGACGATTGTGGCCGCGGGCGAAGCGGACAGCCCCGAGGCCGCGCTGCGCCAGGCGATTTCACACGCTGAGAATCAGGCGCTGCGTTATCACGAGCGGAAGTATGAACGGAAGCGCCTGCCCAAGGAAGAGAAGGTGATGACGGCGCCGCCAGTGTCGCGTCCCAAGACGCGCGCGACCGACGAAGAGATCATGGCAGGCAACGGCAAGCCGAAGCGCTCCAACGGCAAGGCCAGCGCCTCGATAGCGGTGCATTCGTTTCCGGCGGCCACTGCCGTGGTGGAGCCGCACATCCTGAAGAGCAGTGCAGCGATCTCGATGAAGGCGATGACGGTGGAGCAGGCGGTGAAGGAAGCGGAGTTCCGGGATCGCGACCTGCTGATCTTCCGCAATCCGGCGGGGGAGATGTTTGTGCTGCATCGCCGACGCGACGGGCAGATGGAGCTGGTGGAGATTCCCTGAAGGTCTTCAGGCGCCAGGCGGGCGCTGGATGACGTGCATTGTTGTGGAGGGTTCGGCCCGGCCTGGTGGACCCTTCGCCGCTTCGTTCGCTCCGGTATCTGTGCAAGTCACCAAAGTTTCCGCGGGGCGTAAAGCATAATAGATTCTTCATTCCGGGGAATCCCTCCGCCGTTGTACGATGAGCGCATGGAGCACTCAGGAAAGACACCGCGCGGCCGGGCTGTGCGGCGGGTAGGGCCCAGCCCGGCCGCGTCATCCCAACCAGCCAAAGAACTGGTGATCGTGACAGGCATTTCAGGCGCCGGCAAGGCCTCTGCGCTCAAGGATTTTGAAGACCTTGGCTATCACGCGGTGGACAACCTGCCGCTGGAGCTGCTCACGGAGTTTGCCGGCCTGGTAGGCAAATCGAAAGAGATAGCGCGCGCGGCCATTGTGGTGGACGTGCGCGAGGGGCAGACGCTGGACCGCCTGCCGGACATTCTGCAGCGCGTGAAGAAGATACTGCCCACTCGCGTGGTTTTTCTGGATGCGCAGGACGCCGTGCTGGTGCGACGCTACTCAGAGACGCGGCGGCCGCACCCATTGAGTAAATCAGAGACCGTGGAGCGCTCGATCGTGGAGGAACGGCAGGTTCTGGACCCAATCCGCAATGTGGCAGACACGCTGATCGACACCTCGAACTTCAACGTGCATGAGCTGAGGGCGCAGATCCAGTCGCGCTTTGGCCATGGGAAGAAGTCGCAGACGCTTCTGGTCTCGTGCCTGAGCTTTGGCTTCAAGAACGGCGTGCCGCTGGATGCGGATATCGTCTTCGATGTGCGCTTTCTGCCTAATCCGCATTTTGTTCCGGAGTTTCGCAAGAAGACCGGCCAGGATCCCAAGGTGGCCGCGTATGTGCGCGGCTTTCCGCAGACGCAGGAGTTTCTGGGCAAGGTGAGCGACCTGATGCTCTATCTGCTGCCGCACTACGTGGAAGAGGGCAAGAGCTACCTGACTGTGGCTTTTGGCTGCACGGGCGGTCAGCACCGCAGCGTGATGATGGCCGAGGAGATGGCGAAACGGCTGCGAAAGGCGGGCTACAAGGTGAAGGCGCTGCATCGGGATATACCGCGCTGAGAGCCGCTAGCGCTGGGGCCCGAGATCATCGAGCCAGCGCCGCAGGGCGACCCTGAATTCCTCGGCGCTTTCCGCCGCAGCTGGAAGCAAGACGATACTTTTGCGCGCCGTCACGTGCTGGTAAGCCGTTGGAGAGTCAATGTAGCGCGCATGTTCCAGGTCGGCGCGATGGAACCAAAGCAGAGGTAGGCGCAGCGCCGCAGCAGGCGCATTCAGATCGAATCGGTCGCTCACAAGCGTACGTGCTGGAACGAGCTTTGCGCGCGGGTCGTTGAAGACGGGACCCATGGGATGCGCGAGAGGCTGGTCAAGGACGACCCCGGCCAGGTCAGAGTGCGCCGCAGCCAGCTCGAGTGCGAGGTTCGCGCCCAGGTCCTTTCCGGCGATCAGGAGCGAAGCGGGAGGAATGTGCCGCGTAGAGGTGAGGTAGGTGATGGCGGCCTCTGCGTCCTGACGCCAGCCCGCTTCGCTGGGATGTGCAGGGGCGCTTCCGCCGTAGCCGCGATAGTCGAACGCAAAGACGTTGAGGCCGGCATCTGTGAGTAGCTTTAGCGCGTCTACGGTGTTGCCGAGGTTGCCGTTTGCGCCGTGCAGATAGAGGACCGTGTAACGGGCGCCTGCCGGATGGGGAATCCACCAGCCCTGGAGTTGCGGCTGGCCCGCGTTGTCGGGGCCGAACGGGACAGAATCAAAGGACAAGCCGACGCTGGCGGGAGTGCGGGTGACGGCGGCGGAGGGATGATAAAGCAACTGCCAACTGCCCTGCCAGAAGAGCAGACAGAGCGCTGCCCAGCCGCAGATGGCCGCGGCGGCGACGACGGCAACCATAGCAAGGCCGAGCCACTGCGCGGAGATCAACGGCGGCTGGGCGGTTGCGGCAGTTCCGGCATGCGGACGGTGGGCCCGTGGCGGGGTGGTGCGAGATGTGCGATTTTTGGCGGACATGGGAGGCCGGTTCGGTCCTTGGTCCTGGTTGAAGAGACAGCTTTATGCTACGCGTTCTGAACCGTTAGGATGAAGGGCTGCAGGCGGATGGGAGGTGTACGATGAGCGAATTTGTGCGGATCTGTGCGGAGGCCGACTTGCCGCCCGAGGGCGAGGTGCGGGAGATTGCAGCGATGGGGCGGACGTTTTGCGTCGCCCGCCTGGGGGAATCTGTGTGCGTGCTGGATGGTGTTTGCCCGCACGAAGGTGGGCCGTTGGGCGAGGGATTGCTGGAGGAGGGCCGGGTGGTGTGTCCGTGGCATGCCTTTGCGTTTGATCTGCGCACGGGGGTTGAGGAGCATGACCCGGAGGTACGGGCACGGGTGTATGAGGCGAAAGTGGAAGACGGCGAAGTGCGGGCGAAGCTGTGAGCAGGGGCGAAGCGCGGCCCGGGGAGTTGGAGGACAAGTAGTTGAAACCATGCAAACAGGCCAGCAAGAGGGCTTTGCCAAGAGCAAAGGTCTCGGGCTTCATGCGGCCTGAGCGGCGCGGCTCAGGCCGCGCCCTTTCAGCGCAAGATTGATGCAGGCCCTAGTACTTGACGATGGAGGTAAAGGAGTCGGGCTTGAGGCTGGCACCGCCGACCAGTGCTCCGTCAATATCTTCCTGGCCGAGCAGGGCGGTGGCGTTGTCGGGCTTGACGCTGCCGCCGTAGAGGATGCGCATCTTTGCTGCGACATCGGAGCCGAGAAGACGGGCGACTTCAGCGCGGATGATTTTGTGCGCGTCGACGGCCATCTCGGGCGTTGCGGTTTTGCCGGTGCCGATGGCCCAGACGGGTTCATAGGCGATGACGATGGGAGCGGCCATCTCCGCGGTGATGCCGGCAAAGGCTTCGGTGACCTGGGTCTTGAGGACCTCGGCGGTTTTGCCTGCTTCGCGCTCAGCGAGGACTTCACCGATGCAGACGACGGGAACGATGCCGTGCTTGAGCGCGGTATGGAGCTTCTTGTTCACGATCTCGTCGGTCTCGGCGAAGTACTGGCGGCGCTCCGAGTGGCCGATGAGGGTGTGGGTTCCGCCGATGGCCTTGAGCTGTCCGATGGAGGTTTCGCCGGTGTAGGCGCCTTCCTCGGCGAAGTGGATGTTCTGGCAGCCGACGGCGACGTTGGAGCCCTTGCATGCAGCAACTACCGTGGGCAGGAGGACCGGCGAGGGAAAGAGGGCGATTTCATCGCGGGTGTGGCTGGCGACGAGCGGTAAAAAGGCGTCGACAAAGGCCTTGGCCTCGGCGGGAGTCTTGTACATCTTCCAGTTTGCGGCAATCAGCTTTTTACGAGACATGGTTCGGAATTCCTCTTCTCGATTTTATCGGATGGAATTGTGGCAGTTGGGTGACAGCGAGCACATCGTGGGCGCAAGCGCGGAGCCGCAAGGGATGCAAAGGTTTGTGCCGGGCTTATTCGTGTGCACCGGATACGCGAATTGCGGATAAGTCCTCCGGCACTTCGCCGTTGAGGAATGCGGTGCGATGGCCGGGGTCGGACAGATCCATTTTGAAGTGGTACCAGGTGCCGTCCTGCAAGACGCCCATATTCCATGGCCCGGAGACGGAGTCGGAAAACTGCCAGACGATGTGGAAGCCGTCTTCGTTGGTGAAGCCTTCGCCATCCGCTTGTATGATGGCGTCGCCGCGCTCCCAGAGATGCGAGCGGAGCGCATGAAGCGTGTTGCCGCCTTCTTCTGTTTCCGATCCCTGCAGGTGCAGGAAGGCGTAGGCCGTTTTGACCTCGGCGAGGTATTCGGTGAGCCATGCAACGCCGGTTTCAGGCTTGCAATCCTCAAGATCTTCGATGAAGTCTCCCATCGAATCAGGATCAAAGACGGGAATGCGTTCGAGGAGTGCGACTTCAACGTCATCGTCGCCGGAGAGTAGAAGGGATTCCCATTCCTCCTCTTCGCCTTCTTCGAGGGTGAGCTTGTAGCCGGGGTGCTCGGTGCGGATCCACTGTGCAAGCTCATCGAAGGGTGGGAAGCCTTCATCTTTTGAAAGAACCCGCGTGTAGTAGGCCAAGGCTCGCTCCAGGTGGATTGGTGTGGTGCTTCATCGTTGATTCTAACTTTCTCAAGCTAACTATGGGAGACTTTGGAGCAGAGGCGAAACCACCCGGCGCGCAAGCAGAATCATGGAAGGTGCAAAGGGAGTCCGCGTTTAGAATCGGCCTATGCATGAGGTTGTGGTGTATTCGCGAGAGGGGTGTCATCTGTGCGACGTGGTGAAAGACACGCTGAGGCAGATGGAGGGTGAGGCCGAGTTCCAGTGGCAGGTGGTAGATATTGATGGAGACCCGGAGCTGCGGGAGAAGTTCAACGAAGAGGTGCCCGTGGTGTTTATCGACGGGCGCAAGGCATTCAAGTACCACATGGACGGGCGGCAGTTTTTGCGGGCGCTGGCGGGGCGGGAGTCGACGGGCGGAGTGTCGTGAAGGGATGCGCCGGGTTGACTCCGTGATCTCCCAGATCTCAGAGGCGAGATCTACGGTACCCGACCAGGTGCATCAATGATAGGATATGACCATGGTCAGTGACCATGGGAGAAATGGCCATGAAGGTGACGATTCCTGCCGGGGAGTTTAAGGCGAAGTGCTTGAAGCTGCTCGATGAGGTGGCTGAGAAGCGGGGCACGCTGGTGATCACCAAGCACGGCAAGCCGGTGGCGCAGGTGGTTCCGCTGCCCGGAGACTCCGACCCGTTTGGGCGGATGAAGGGGAGCGGGAAGATTGTGGGCGACATTGTTGCCCCACTGGATGTCGAGTGGGAGGCGATGAAGTGACGGCCGCGGAATCCGTGCAACGGCCTCGCCTGCTGCTGGACACGCATGTTCTGGTGTGGCTGATTCTGGGAGAGGCAGGACTTGGAGCGAAGGCAAGAGCGGCGATCCGCGTGGCTGCGCGGCAGGATCGACTGCTGGTTGCTGCGATTACGACCTGGGAGATTGCGATGCTGGTGACCAAGAAGCGCATCGAACTGGACGGGGATGTGATGGATTGGGTGCGCGATGCGCTGGCGACGCCGGGGCTGAGTCTCGTTCCGCTGGAGCCGGAGATTGCAGTGGCGAGCACGCGGCTGCCGTTCGCGATGCACGCTGACCCGGCGGACCGGATGCTGGTGGCGACGTCGCGGCAACTGGGCGCGACGCTGGTGACGGCGGATCGGGCGCTGCTGGGGATGGCAGGGAAAGGGCACTTCAGGGCGATGGATGCGGGGAAGTGACGGTGGCTAGAGGACTGCGGCAACGAATTGGTTTTTGAGTTTGAACGTGCAGCGTACGACTGCGGGAAAAAGCAACCGCAGATCCCTCGGCTTCCTGCGCTGCGCTTCGGTCGCTCGGGATGACAAGTGTAGTTGGTGGAGATGGGCTGGGGAGGGTTCGTGCATTCCCACCCATGGCGCCTGCTGCGCAGACGCCATGAATGGGGCACCCGGCACCAAACTGCTGACGTATCCTGCTTGGTGAATGATCCTGGGCATAGGTCGCGACCTTTTCACGTTTGCGGGAAGGGTTCGCGTGGAGGGTTTCCTGAATGACCGAGATTCGCACTCACCATGTGACGGAGAACTACATTGAAATTGACAGACCTATCAAGCTTGAGACGACATCGCGGACACGTCGCTTCTTCCTGCCGTCTTTCTATGAGGACGAAATGGGAAATCGGCATTTGCGTGGCAAGTTTATGTACCAGCGAAAGGGGGCCTCGGGCTGGGAGGACGGGGACGGGCTCTCCCTAAAAGACGTTAAGGCCGGTGAGGCGGTCAGCTTCGAGTTGAAGAGCGAGGCGATGAATAACTTTCTCAACGGAATTAGCGTCCTGCTTAAAACGGCTGAGATTGCTTCCCTCGACGAGCGCGCCAAAAGATTCAGTGTTGAATCCCGAGATAGGGTCATTGAGATCAATGATGAGACCCTTAAGCCAGTCGTCGAGGGCCTTATCAACAAGGGATACAGCGGAGCCTTTTGGAAGGAACTAGCGACCTTGAAACCGCACGAAGCGGAGAGGTTTGCTGACGATCAGATTCTTGGCAGAAGAAAGGCTTCCGTTCGCAAATTCGAGGAAGCGATGCGGGCATTGACCTGGGATGAACCTGCGTGGGGGAAGTTCTTTGATGACAACAAGTGGATTTTTGGCCTAGGACTTCGATATCAGTTCCTAAATCAGCTACAAGCACAAGCTGAGTATGGTGGAACTGATCTCACTGGTAGAGGCGCCCAGAAGGGGGACTACCTCCATCACACTGAAGGCGACGCAAGATTCATTGTGCTCGTTGAGATCAAGCGCCCAGATTCCCCAATATTCCAGGCTAATTCAAGAGGGCAAAAGTATCGCAACGGGGTTCCGGGGTTCGATGTCGAATTTGCAAATGCGCTCTCTCAGGTTCAAGTGAATGCTCGCACTTGGGAGTTGGAGGGCAGCAGGACTGAAGCGAATAGAAGCCGGTTGGAACCTGAGCACATTTACACGGTCCACCCGCGTTCGCTGCTTATTTACGGGCGGACGAGCGAACTCAATACGCTGGAGAAGCTCAATTGTTTTGAGATATTCCGGGGGCAACTAAAGAACACTGAGATCGTGACCTATGATGAATTGCTAAACAGAGCAAGATTCATCATTGGGGAGATGTCGGGCTCTGCCGATCCAACGGATTAGGTCAGACCGGCAGGCCAGTTCGATCTACTTATCCGTCAGGGCTTCGACGCCGGGGAGTTTCTTGCCTTCGAGGAATTCGAGGCTGGCTCCGCCGCCGGTGGAGATGTGGGTAATCTGGTCGGCGACGCCGGCCTGGTTAATCGCGCTGACGGAGTCGCCGCCGCCGATGATGGAGGTGGCCGCCTTGTTGGCTGCGACGGCGCGGGCGATGGCGTTGGTGCCGACGGCGAAGCGAGGAAACTCGAAGACGCCGGCGGGGCCGTTCCAGACGATGGTGCGGGCGGTGGAGACGACCTCTTCAATGGCCGCGATGGACTTGGGGCCGATGTCGAGGCCCTGCCAGTCGGCGGGGAAGTTCTTGCTGGTGTCCCAGGGCTGCGTCTTGGCGTCGGGGGCAAAGTTGTCGGCGAGGATGTTGTCGACGGGCAGCAGGAGGTTCACGCCTTTGGCTTTGGCCTTCGCGAGGGTCTCTTTGGCGAGGTCGATCTTGTCCTCTTCGACGAGGGACTTGCCGGTGGTGACGCCGAGGGCGCGCTGGAAGGTATAGGCCATGCCGCCGACGATGACGAGGGTGTTGACCTTGTCGAGCAGGTTCTGGATGACGTCGATTTTGCCGGAGATCTTGGAGCCGCCGATGATGGCGACGAAGGGCTTCTCAGGCGCTTCGAGGGCCTTGCCGAGGTAGGTGATCTCCTTTTCCATGAGCAGGCCCGCGACGGCGGGCTTGAGGAAGTGGGTGATGCCCTCAGTGGACGCATGCGCGCGGTGCGCGGAGCCGAAGGCGTCATTGACGTAGACCTCGGCGAGGGCCGCAAGAGACTTGGAGAAGGCGGCGTCGTTGGCCTCTTCTTCGGCGTGGTAGCGCAGGTTTTCAAGGAGCAGGACCTGGCCGGATTCGAGCTGGCGGGCAAGCTCGAGGGCGACTTCGCCGACGCAGTCGGGCGAGAAAGCGACGTTGACGCTCTCGCCGAGCTGCCTGTCGAGGAGCTGGCGGAGGCGGTCAACGACGGGGCGGAGCGAGTACTTCGGATTGGGCTTGCCCTTGGGACGGCCGAGGTGCGAGGCGAGGATGACCTTGGCTTTGTGGCGCAGGGCGTACTCGATGGTGGGCAAGGTGGCGACGATGCGGGTGTCGTCCGTGATGGTGGAGCCGTCCTCGGTGAGCGGGACGTTGAAGTCGACGCGGATGAAGACCCGCTTGTTGGTGAGGTCGATGTCGCGAATGGAGAGCTTGGACATGGTGAAGGAACCTTTCTGAAACAAGGGACTAAGGGACGGAGGGACCGGGGACTGTGTCCTCGGGGATGACGGCTTCCATTTCGATTTCAATGCGCCAGGCGGGATTGAGCAGCTTGGCGACGACGACCATGGTGGCGGCGGGCCGGGTCTGGCCGAAGAATTCGCCGTGGACGCGGCCGATGGCCTCCCAGTCCTCGGCGTGAGTGAGGTAGAGGCGGGTGCGGACAACGTCGTTGAAAGAGGCGCCGGCTTCGGCAAGGGCCTTTTCTGCGATGGCGAAGATGCGGCGCGTCTGGCCGGCGGCGTCTTCGTTGTCAGCACCAACGGGACCTGTGCCGGCGAGGTGAACGGTGTGGCCCACACGGACTGCGCGGGAGAAGCCGATGATGGGCTCGTAGGGAGAACCGCCGCTGATGTTCTTTCGCATGAGGATTGAAGGTTCGTGGTTTCCCACCCATGACACGGTGAGACTGTGTCATGAATGGGGCACCCAGTTAGGTCCTAGGGTTGAGGTTTCCCACCCATGACACGATGAGGCTGTGTCATGGATGGGGCACCCGAAGGTTGGAGGCCGAATTAGAGGCCCTTCTTGGTGAGGAAGCCGATGAGGTCGACGACGCGGTTGGAGTAGCCCCACTCGTTGTCATACCAGCTGAGGACCTTGACGCTGTTGCCGACGACCTTGGTGAGGGGCGCGTCGACGATGGAGGAGAGCTTGTTGCCCTTGAAGTCGGAGCTGACGAGTTCGCCCGCCTCGTAGCCGAGGATGCCCTTGAGCTCGCCTTCGCTGGCGGCTTTGAGCGCGGCGTTGACGGCCTTGGCGTCGGTGGTCTTCTCGCTGATGAAGGTGAGGTCGACGATGGAGACGTTGGGGGTGGGAACGCGGATGGCAAAGCCGTCGAGCTTGCCCGCGGTCTCAGGAATGACGAGCTTGAGGGCCTTGGCGGCGCCGGTGGAGCTGGGGATCATGTTGAGGGCAGCGGCGCGGGCGCGGCGGAGGTCCTTGTGCGGGAAGTCGAGGATGACCTGGTCGTTGGTGTAGCTGTGGATGGTGGTCATGATGCCGGAGACGATGCCGAACTCCTTGATGAGCACCTTGACGACGGGAGCCAGGCAGTTGGTGGTGCAGGAGGCGTTGGAGATGACATTATGCTTGGCCGGGTCGTACTTGTCCTGGTTGACGCCGAGGACGACAGTGATGTCCTCATTGGAGGCGGGAGCGGAGATGATGACCTTCTTGACGGTCGCTCCGAGGTGGGCCTTGGCCTTTGTGGCATCGGTAAAGTGGCCGGTGGACTCGACGACGATCTGGGCGCCGACTTCAGCCCAGGGCAGCTTGGCGGGATCGCGCTCGGCCCAGACCTTGATCTTTTTGCCGTCGACGGAGATGAAGTTGTCGCCGGATTCAATCTTGTTGGGGAGGTTGCCCAGAATTGAGTCGTACTTGAGCAGGTGCGCCAGGGTTGCCGGACTGGTGAGGTCGTTCACGGCAACGAAATCAATTTCGGGATTGCCTAGTGCGGCGCGAAGAACGTTGCGGCCAATGCGGCCGAAGCCGTTGATGCCAACCTTAACTGCCATGTGTTTTTTCTCCTTCGGTATGGGTAGAGCTGAGGTTTCGGGGTCGTAGCGTTCGGCGGCTGAGATGTGGTCAACCAGGCAAATCCACCAAACCCTTCATCGTAACACTCCGGTCAAATTGCACGAAATGAAAAGCCCCGCATTTGCCGATTTGCGTCCGCCCCCGTCTACTTCATTTTGCTGTGTGCATGCTGGTGCGGAATGTGATGAAATGCACACCATTTGCAGCGTCACGGATGAGTGTGTTATCCCGATAGGAGTAAGCAGGTGTTTAAGGCGGCATGAGAAGACGTTCCAGACGCACTCCGAATATCTCGGAATCCACAGGCAAGATTGGCCAGGAAATTCCCTCGAATCAACCGCGACCGCTGGTTCCACTCTATCCGGAGGAGCCGGCGAAGCAACCGGAAAGACCGGCGCAGACTTCGCAGCGCGAAGTGCCGCGCCTTCATGCGCAGGGGCGGGCCCATGCTCAGGTGTCGCAGCCAGCAGCGGCGCGACCCGACTGGAATGAAGAGGCGAAAGCGGGCCGGCTGGAAGTGGAGACGCAGCCGGATTCGCCTTCCATCACTCCGGCAGAGACCACGGATCGCACCCAGCCGACACCGAAGGGATACGTGGTGCTGGCAATCGGTCTGCCGGGGTCGGGCAAGACGACGTGGTTTGGCCGCCGCGGAGTGACGCCGCTGTCGAGCGATTTGCTGCGCAATATTCTTTTTGACGATGTGGAGGAGCAGCGCTACCAGGGGCTGGTGTTTTCCACGTTGCGGTCTTTGCTGCGGGCGCGGCTGATTGCGAAGATGCCCTGGAATTATGTGGACGCGACGAATCTGTCGGTACACGAGCGGCGGCAGTGGATCAAGATGGCCAAGAGCTTTGGCTACGAGGTACAGGCGGTCTTCTTCGACGTGCCGCTGGACGTGTGCCTGGAGCGCAACCGGCAGCGCGACCGCTCCGTGAGCGAAGACGTGATGCGCAAGATGGCTGAAAAGCTGAAGCCGCCGCTGTTTGAAGAAGGGTTTGCCAAGATCACTGTGGTGCGCGTGAAGAGCGCAGGCTGAGTCCGGTTGGAAGGTAAACCAGGAGACTTCCCCATGAGCACTTCTCCCGTTCCTGTTCCTTATATTGAGCCGTGGCTGCGCGGAACCCATGCAGACGTTCCGGCCGTGGCGCGGGCTGTGCTTCATGCGCTGGATCTGGCGGTGGAAGACCTCGTCAAGTGGACCGCGGGACTGACGGATGCGGAAGTCCACACGCAGCCGTTGGGGCTGACGTCAGTCGCGTTTCATCTGCGGCATCTTGCGCGCGCGACGGATCGCATTCTGACGTACGCCGAGGGTGGACAGATCTCCACTGAGCAGTTGGCGGCGCTGAAGGCTGAGCAGAGTGGCGAGGAGTCTCTGGCCGAGTTGCTGGTGAATGTGGAAGCTTCGTTCAGCAATGCGGCGGGCCGGGTGCGCATCCTGGCGACGGCGGACCTCAACACCTTTCGCGGGGTAGGCCGCAAGCAACTGCCGACAAGCATCGGCGGGGCTCTGATCCACGTGGCCGACCACACGCAACGGCATGTGGGACAGGTGGTGACGACGGCGAAGGTGCTGAAGGCGCTACGGGGCTGAGGAAGCGCGGAATGGCGCCCCGTGGAGGGGTGAGCCTCGACCGCAGAACGATGTTAGGAATCAGGCCCCGGATACCTTACTTAGTGAAGAATAAACTGCAATAACTTTCGAACGTTTTCTCTGCCTGTATCCAACTGAACCTGTCGCGCTAACTCCAAGATGCCAAAAGGCTTCTCAAAGCCATCCGTGCGACTTTTCGTAGCGGAAAGGTGACGCCTGTCACTGCTTATTTGTTCTCCGAAGCGCAACCTATTGCGGGTTTGAAGAGCAGGCCTTTGCGGTGGCAGGGCAGGCTGGTTTCTTGAGCGCCGTGGCCAGGCGGAACGGGCGTTCAGAGGCGAATGGAGGAAACGGGTGCTGACGTGGAATGAAGAGTATCAGCTGAAGCGGCGTAGCGCGACAAAGGCGCTTGGTGCGGTGCACTCAGGAGACCGCGTGTGGATTCAGTCAGGATGCGGCACGCCTTCCGTGCTGGTGGAGGCACTGGTGGCTCGGGCGCCCGAGTTGCTGGATGTCGAGATCGTTCACATGAAGACGCTGGGCAATGCGGAGTACACGCGGCCCGAGTACGCGGGTCACTTTCGCCATCGCGGTCTGTTTCTGGGCGAGAATGTACGCGAGGCGGTGGCCGCGGGACGCGCCGACTATACACCTATTTTTCTGAGCGAGATTGAAGGTCTATTTGAGAGCGGCAACCTGCCGCTGGACGTGGTGCTGATGCAGGTTTCGCCGCCGGATGCGCATGGCTATATGAGCCTGGGCACGACGGTGGATTGCACGCTGACGGCGGCGCGCTTTGCGCGGGTTGTGATTGCCGAAGTGAATCCGCGGATGCCGCGCACGCACGGCGACACTTTCGTTCATGTGAGCCATGCTACGGCGCTGGTGGAGACCGATCACCCTTTGTTGGAGATGCACCCGGAGCATTTTACGGAAATGCATCTGCGCGTAGCGCGCAATGTGGCCTCCCTGATTCCTGATGGGGCGACTCTGCAGACCGGGATCGGCGGCATTCCCGATGCGGTGCTGACATGCCTGGAGGATAAGCGCGATCTGGGGATCCATACGGAGATGTGTTCGGATGGCGTGATTGAGCTGATCGAGTCGGGCGTGATCAACGGCGAGCGGAAGTCGTTGCATCGCGGCAAAGCGGTGGCTGCGTTTGTGCTGGGCACGCGGCGGCTGTTCGATTTCATTCATGAGAATTCGAGCTTTGAGTTCAGGACGGTTGCCTATACCAACGATCCGTTCGTGGTGGCGCAGAACGACAGGATGGTGGCGATCAATTCGGCGATTCAGGTGGATTTGACGGGCCAGGTGTGCGCAGATTCGATGGGGACGCGACCATTCAGCGGCTTTGGCGGGCAACTGGATTTCATTCGCGGAGCAGCGCGCTCGAAAGGCGGAGTGCCGATTATCGCTCTGCCCTCGACGGCGGTGCGCGGTACGGTGTCGCGGATTGTGCCGGTGCTGGAGCCGGGCGCGGGTGTGGTGACGTCGCGTGCCGATGTGCATTATGTGGTGACGGAGCACGGGATTGCGTATCTGCATGGCAAGTCGTTGCGCGAGCGGGCTGAGGCGTTGATTGCGATTTCCGATCCGCGGTTTCAACAGGAGTTGGAAGACTTTGCGGTGCGCGCGCACTACCTGGAGCGCAAGGCAGCGGCGGTGTGCGCATGAGAGATACCGGGTTGAGGAGAGTCGAAAGATGAATGCGGAGAAGCGGGACAGAGGCTTGCTGAGGGTGGATGGGAATGAATGCAAGGGGTGCGGGCTATGCGTGGAAGCCTGTCCGCCCAAGGTGATTGCGATGAGCGAGCGACTGAATCACTACGGCTATCGCACAGCGACATACGCGGGTGCGGGCTGCACGGGATGCGGCATCTGCTTCATGGTGTGCCCTGAGCCGGGAGCGATTACGGTGCTGCGCGCAATGGCGCAGAGGTCCGCAGCGGGGAGCGGCGTGACGATGGGAACTGAGGGAGCGATGCCATGCGCAAGCAATTAATGAAAGGTAATGAGGCGATTGTAAGGAGCGCGATCCTTGCCGGATGTCGCGCGTTTTATGGCTATCCGATTACGCCGGCGAGCGAAATTACCGAGGCTGCGGCAGAGTTTTTGCCGCGCGTGGGCGGAGTCTTTCTGCAGGCCGAGAGCGAGGTTGCGGCGATCAACATGCTGTATGGCGCGTCGTCCGCGGGCGTGCGCGCAATGACTGCTTCAAGCGGGCCGGGCATCAGCCTGATGCAGGAGGGGATCAGCTACATGGCAGGTGCGGAGCTACCCTGCGTGATTGCCGATATTACGCGCGGCGGGCCGGGGCTGGGCAACATCGCCGCGGAACAGAGCGACTATCACCAGGTGGTGAAGGGCGGCGGCAACGGAAGCTATCACACGCTGGTGCTGGCCCCGAGTTCGGCCCAGGAGATGGCGGATCTGACCGCGCTGGCGTTCGAACTGGCGGATCGCTACCGCAATCCGGTGGTGGTGCTGGCCGATGGTTTTGTGGGACAGATGATGGAGCCGGTGGAATTTCCGCAACGGGCGACTGCCCCGCAGACGCCTGCGTGGGCTGTGACGGGCACAGCGGAGTCGCGCGGCAATCTGATTACTTCCCTGCATATGGGCAGTGACGAACTGGAGGCGCACATCCAGCATCTCGAGTCGAAGTATCGCCGCGCAGAACGCGAGGAGACGCGCGCGGAGGACTGGCGCACGGGTGATGCGGAGATCGTGCTGGTGGGCTATGGCATTGTGGGGCGCATTCTGAAGGCCGTGACCGCGGAGGCGCGTGCCGATGGGATTCCGGTGGGTCTGCTGCGACCGATCACGCTCTATCCATTTCCCACTGGGAATTTCCAGCGACTGGTTCCGCGTGCGCGCGTCTTCCTGGTGGTGGAGATGAGCAATGGGCAACTGGCGGAGGATGTGCGGCTGGCACTGAACGGCGCGCGACCTGTGGAGTTTTTTGGCCGCATGGGCGGCAATGTACCGTCGCACGCAGAGGTGCTAGCGCTGGTGCGCAGGCTAGCGCGGCAGTATGGCGTTGTGATGGAGCGGGAAGAGGAGCGGATGGCTCATGTCTAGCGAATTGATCTCAGAATATGAAGTGATCCACGCGAAGCCGAAGGCGTTCTACGAGACCTATGAGCGCAAGGATGAACTGCAGCATCAGACGCACTACTGCCCCGGATGCGGGCATGGCACGATCCACAAGATGCTGGCACAGGCCATGGATGAGTTTGGGATCAAGGACAGGACAATCCTGATCAGTCCGGTGGGCTGCTCGGTTTTTGCGTACTACTACTTTGACGTGGGCAATGTGCAGGCCGCGCATGGACGGGCGTCGGCAGTGGCGACGGCAGTGAAGCGCAGCCGGCCCGAGAGCATCGTGATCAGCTATCAAGGGGATGGGGACCTCGCCGCGATTGGATCGGCGGAGATCTTGCATGCCGCCAATCGCGGCGAGCCGATTGCAGTGATTTTTGTGAACAATGCGATCTACAGTATGACCGGAGGGCAGTTTGCGCCGACGACACTGATCGGGCAGAAGAGCACAACGACGCCGAGCGGACGCAGCGCGATTCATGAAGGCTACCCGTTGCACGTGAGCGAGTTGCTTGCCACGCTGGAGGCGCCGATGTACATCGAGCGGGTTGGGCTGGGCGACAACCGGCAGATTGCTCAGGCGTCGCGGGCGATCAGGCGCGCGGTGGAGAATCAGGTACGCGGGCTGGGATTCTCGTTTATCGAGGTGCTGTCGCCCTGCCCGACGATCTGGAGGCTCTCTCCGGTGGAGTCGCAGCGCTGGGTCCGCGAGGTGATGGAGAAAACTTACCCGCTGGGTGTCTTTCGCGATCGCACGAAAGATGCGCAGCCGCGGCCGACGCCGCAGGAGCCGCCGGCGCTGGATGCAATTCCGCAGATCATTGGCGTAGCCGATGCGGATGTGACCGAGCACAGTGCAATCAGGCATGAGCCGGTCACGGATGTGGATCTGCATGTGCGCGTGGCGGGTTTTGGCGGGCAGGGTGTGCTGCTGCTGGGCGAGGTGCTGGCGGAGGCTGGGCTGGATGCGGGGCTGGAGGTCTCCTGGCTGCCGTCGTACGGACCGGAGATGCGTTCGGGAACCTCGAACTGCCATGTCCGGTTGTCGCGCGAGCCCATTGATTCCCCGCTGGTGACAGCGCCCAATGTACTGGTGGCGATGAACGAGCCGTCGCTTAAGAAGTTCGATAAGAGTGTTCAGGCCGGTGGCTGGGTCATCTATAACGGCGATGCGTTTCCGCCGGAGTGTGTGCGGAAGGATGTGCATGTCCTGGCGTTGCCGTTTACGCAGATTGCCGATGCGCTGGGCGATGCGCGCGCGGCCAACATGGTGATGCTGGGCGCGCTGCTGGAGATTGCAGGCGCGCTGCCGCAGACCAGTGTTGACGCGGCCCTGGCGCGGCTGGTGAAGAATCCGCGCTTCTTCGAACTGGATGAGCGCGCGCTGGCGCGGGGCAGGGAGCTTTATCGGGAGTCAGTGAGAGAGGTGTGTCATGCAGGCTGATGCAGACCCGAAAGTGATTGTGTACTTCAACGGGCAGTATATGCCGCTGGAGGAGGCGCGCGTGGGGATTCTGACTCACGCGCTGCATTACGGAACCGGCGTTTTTGAGGGGATTCGCGCGCATTGGAATGAGGCTGCGCAGGACTTGTTTGTAATGCGGCCGGTGGAGCACTTTGAGCGCTGGAAGCACAACTGCGGCATTCTACGCATCGATGTGCCGGCCTCGCCCGAGGAACTGACGGCAATCACGATCGAGTTGATGCGAAGGAATGGATTCCGAACCAACGTGTACGTACGTCCACTGGCCTACAAGAGCGCGGAGCGTGTTGGTGTGAGCTTTGACGAGCAGAACTCCTTTGCGGTGATTGCGCTGCCGTTTGGCGAGTATCTGCACGCCGAGAAAGGAATCCACGCGGGCGTGAGTTCATGGAGGCGCATTGAAGACAATGCGATTCCTGCGCGGGCGAAGATATGCGGTGCGTATGTGAACAGCGCGCTGGCCAGCGACGAAGCGCGACAGTGCGGGTTCGACGAGGCGATTTTCCTAAACGAAAACGGTCACGTGGCTGAAGGCGCAACGTGCAACATCTTCATGGTGCGCAAGGGTGTGCTGATTACGCCGCCGGTGTATGAAAACGTGCTGGAGGGGATCACGCGCGACGCGGTGATGCAACTGGCGAGGCGGGAGTTGGGGTTACAGGTGGTGGAGCGGCCGATCGATCGCAGCGAATTGTATGTATGCGACGAGTTGTTCTTCACGGGGACAGCGGTGGGGATTGCGCCGATTATTCGCGTGGACCACAGGCAGGTGAAGGACGGGAAGATAGGCGCGATGACGCGAGGAGTGCAGCAGTTGTACTTTAACGCAACGCGGGGACATATGCTGGCTTATTGGAAATGGCTCATGCCGGTGTATCAATCGATGACGCAACACGAGCAGAATCTGATTTCGCTTGTGGGAGTCAATGCCGGCTGAGAGGCGGGCCTTGAATCCGATCCGCGGCGGCAGGTTCAGCCAAGGAGGGAACACGATGCTTACGACCACAACCAAGCCAAACGCGTATGATGTCGCCCTCGAGAACTTCGATGCGGCGGCGAATGCGCTGGGGCTCGATAACGATACGCGGGAGATGATCAAGTATCCCGAGCGCATACTGATGGTCTCAGTGCCAGTGCGCATGGATGATGGGCACATACGCCGATTTGAGGGCTATCGCGTGCAGCATAGCCAGGTACGCGGGCCGGCCAAGGGCGGCATCCGCTATCACCCGCAGGTGACGCTGGATGAGGTGAAGGCGCTGGCTACATGGATGACATGGAAGTGCGCGGTGGTGAATATTCCGTTTGGCGGCGCGAAGGGCGGGATCACCTGCGACCCGAAGCACATGTCACAGGGCGAACTGGAGCGGATGACGCGGCGCTACACCAGCGCAATTCTTCCATTGATCGGGCCGGAGCAGGATATTCCTGCGCCGGACGTGTACACCAATTCGCAGACGATGGCGTGGATCATGGATACCTACAGTATGACCAAGGGCTATCCAATTCCCGGTGTAGTGACGGGCAAGCCGATCAGCCTGGGAGGATCGCTGGGACGCAACGAGGCCACGGGGCGTGGTGTCTTTTACACCATTCAGAGCGCGTGCGAGCACTTGCATATGCAATTGAAGGGCGCCACCGTTGCGGTGCAGGGGTTTGGCAACGCGGGCTCCGTCGCCGCGCAACTGCTTTACGAGGCGGGAGCCAAGGTTATTGCGGTGAGCGACTCGACGGGTTGTGTTTACAACAAGCATGGGCTCGATATTCACAACCTGATGCACCTGAAGGCGCTGACGGGAAAGGTGGAGGGATTTCCGGAGGCGGAGAACATCGGCCCGGCGGAACTGCTGGCGTTGGAATGCGACATTCTTGTGCCTGCGGCACTTGAGAATGCAATCAGGGCGGACAATGCCGATGCGGTGCGTGCGCGCATCATTGCAGAAGCGGCGAATGGACCGCTGATGCCGGCGGCGGACAGGATTCTGGAGAGTAAAGGCGTCTTCATCATTCCGGACATCCTGTGCAATGCGGGTGGGGTGACAGTATCGTACTTCGAGTGGGTGCAGGATGAGCAGCACTTGTTCTGGGAGGCGCAGGATGTCTACAACCGGCTGGAGCGGGTGATGAAGACAGCCTTCCGGGACGTGCTGAAGATTCACGAGGAGCGCAATGTGCCGATGCGCACTGCGGCGAATATGCTGGGCATCGGGCGCGTGGCGGAGGCTGTGCAGATTCGCGGGATCTATCCGTAGGACGATTGGTTTTGTGTGCCGTTGAATGCGGCATTTTAAGCGCCCGATGCGCGTCCTCGACAGTTGATTGTGCGCGTCGGGCGTCTCTGTTCAGGTCATTGCGTGCGGTGCCGCGCGCGTGTCTCTGCCGCAGCGAATCGACGCGTCAGAGGCTTTTGATCTCGTCCATTTTTTCGAAGAAGTGCCCCATCTTTTCCTGCTTTGTGCGCAGGTAGCGCTCGAAGGATTCCTGGGACTCGACTTGCGCGGAGACGCGCTCGACGACGGTGATTCCGGCGGACTCGATGGCTGCAACCTTTTCAGGATTGTTTGTGATGAGGCGAACGCTGGTGACGCCGAGCAGCTTGAGGACCTCGCCGGGCAACTCATAGGCGCGGCAGTCTGCGGCGAAGCCGAGTTCGACGTTGGCTTCGACGGTATCCAGACCCTGGTCCTGCAATTGATAGGCTTTGAGCTTGGCCATGAGACCGATGCCGCGGCCCTCCTGCTGCTCATAGAGCAGAATTCCCGCGCCGGCCTGTGCGATTTTATCGAGAGCCAGCTCGAGTTGCAGGCGGCAGTCGCAGCGAAGCGAGCCGAAGACGTCTCCCGTGAGGCACTGGGAGTGAATGCGAACCAGAGGCGGTGTGGTGTGGATGTCGCCCATGACAAGGGCAACGAGGCCCTCGACGGCGGGCTGGCCGGTGGCGGTGGAGTCGCAGGGCCGCGGCGCGGGGAGTTGACCCTCAAAGCCGAGGATGCGAAAGTTTCCCCACCGGGAGGGGAAGTCAGCTTCTGCGACTTTTTCAACGCGTTCACATGCCATACTTCTATTTTACGGCGTGGACCGTAGAGGTATCTCAAAAGCGCCGCGCGGCGGGTGCTGTCAAGTCTGGATGGTGATTCGTCCTTAGGGACGTGCGTGGCCCGCAAGGAAGGAGAGAGCGTGGAGGCGATGCAGATCAGAGTTGCGGACGATCCCGGAGCTATCGAGGCCGTGCGCGGGCTGTTTGAGGAGTACTGGCATTCCTTCGGATTCACGCCCTGCTTCCAGAATTTTGGCGAAGAGGTTGCTGGATTGCCCGGCAGCTATGGGATTCCGGGCGGACGGCTGGCTGCGGCGTGGGCGGGCAACGAGGCTGCGGGATGCGTGGCGCTGCGGCGGCTGGATGAGCGGCGAGGCGAATTCAAACGGCTATATGTACGGCCTGCGTTTCGCGGCCTTGGGCTGGGAAAGCTTCTTGTTGAATGGGTGATCCGTGAGGCGCGTGCCGCGGGCTACGCGGAGCTGGTGGCCGACACGATGCCGGTGATGCAGGAGGCACTTACGGTCTATGAGCGGATGGGCTTTGAACGCACGATGCCGTACGCTGGTCAGGAAAAGACGGGCGCGATATGCATCCGGCTGGCTCTGTGACACGATGGCGGTTCCTGGCTGTGCGGCGGCGGGTCAGGATAGAGTGGTTGCGTGGTCGATAACAGACTGATCCTGATTACTCTGCTGGTGAAGCTGGGCGTAGCTGCCGCGGTTGCCAGTGCGCTGGCACGATCGCGGACCTTCCAGCGGCTCTTGTTCGCCGAGCACCGGCGCCACGGCCAGACCGCGGCTCTGCTGGCGTTTTTTCTGGTGCCGCTGACGCTGGGCGTGTGGGTGCGGACCACAGTGCCCAATTTTCTGGCGGCAGATATTTCATTCGAGACGGTAATTCTGCTGGGCCTGCTGCTGGGGCCGGGCTGGGCGGTGCTGGGCGGCGTGGTGCTGGCGGCGCCGGCGGTGTTGCACCATGAGTATCTGGCGCTGCCTTTCAATGCGCTGCTGGGGTTGGCGGCGGGCGCGCTGAGCTGGTTTGTAGAGCGGGAAGAGATATGGTCGTTCACGCCGTTTATTGACCTGAGCCTCTACCGGTGGGTGCGCCGCAACCTGCGCAAGCCGCGGGTGGACCGGCAGATTCTGATGCTGTTTCTGATTGCGGCATTTGAGATTTGCCGGGAGTGGGTGGCGCGGAATCTGCCGCATAAGACCGGGCCGCGACGGCTGTTCGCGCTGAACACGGGCGTGTTGGGCCTGCAGTGGATGGTGTGGCTGTGCGCGCCGATGGTGGTGGGTATCGCGCTGAAAGTGTGGAATGCGCTTCGCATTGAAATCACCCTGGAGGAGCAGAAGCGCATGCTGCTGGAGGCGCGGCTGGACGCGCTGCAGCGGCAGATCAATCCGCACTTTCTATTCAATACCCTGAATTCGATTGCCTCTCTGGTGCGCGTGAAGCCGGAGCTGGCGCGTGAGATGACGGTGAAGCTTGCGAACATTCTCCGGGCGCTCTTGAAGGACCACGACAGCTATGTGCCGCTGCGCGAGGAGCTGAGTTTTACCGACGATTATCTGGACATCGAGGTGGTGCGCTTTGGCGCGGACAAGCTGCGGGTGGAGAAGGAGATTGACCCGCGCACGCTGGAGGTGCTGGTGCCCAGCATTCTGCTGCAACCGCTGATTGAAAACAGCATCAAGCATGGACTGGAGCCGCGCATCCACGGCGGCACTGTGACCTTGCGCAGCCGCATGGAAGGCGACAGGATTCGGATCGAGGTGGCTGACGATGGCGTGGGCATGGGCAACAGGCCCACCTCGGCCCTGCCGCGCACCGGCGCAGGCATCGGCATGAAGAACGTGAAGGAGCGCCTGGAGGTGCTCTATGGCAACCAGGCGCAGTTCAGCGTGGTGAGCAACCCCGGGCGCGGTACTCTGGTCTCGATCGAGATTCCGACGAACCTGGGTTAGACAGGCAACTTGTGCTACTGTTTTGCCTCTAACGCCAGCACCGCGTAGGCGGTTGCCGCATCGCTCATAAACTGACCCACGTTGGATTTGGGGTCGCGATTCTTGTTCAGGGACCAGGCAGGCCATGCCCCCGTGGTCTTGTCCTGATTGGCTTCAAGCCAGGCCACGCCGCGCGTCACATAGGTATTTGAGGCGTGGTTCTCTTCGAGGGCCAGGACCGTGATGCCTGTCGCATAGCCATCCGAGCGCGTTTCAAGCGGGGTCTTGTCGCGGCGCTGCCAAGTTCCAAGGTCAGTCAAGCTCCAGCCACCATCCTCGTGCTGTTGCGCGTAGATTTCCTTGACGAGGCTCTTGCGCTGTGCGGGAGTGATGAGGCCGGGCAACTGCGCCGAGGCCCACAGGAAGGCGATTTTGTTCAACAGAGGTTGCGTCTGGTAGTGGCTGGTGAGGTAAACACGGAGCGCGGCCAGATGGCCCACCACTTCGGGATTGTTGCGATAGTTGTCCGGCGCAGCGGCAACCGCGGCAGCCATCAGTGCAGCCCAGTGGTATTGCGATTCGTTGGACTCCCACGGGCTGTAATCGAAGTTCTGCCAGTTCCATGCACCCACGTCGGGTCCATTTTGCAACTGGAGAGCCCACGCATTGTCCAGCGCGGCGCGCGTGGAGTCGCTGAGATGGCGGGAATCATAGCTGAGAAGGATGACTGCGTTCAACACGGACTCGGCCGCGCGGGACTGTGCCTCCTTGCCGACGCCGTTGAGGGCATCGCTGTAAAACGGGAGGACCTTATTCCACATGCGGACGCGTTTCTGAATGCTGGCCAGCATGGCCTGCTCCGCGGCGGTCGGCTCCTGCTCGTTCAGGTCGCCGCGCAACAACGGGCGGGCGAGCGCGTAGGGCGCCTGGGTGTGACAGGAGACGCACACAGTTCCCTGGTCCTTTTGTGCGCGATCCCAGCTCTGCCACCAGACCTCGCGGCTATCCAGATAGCGCGCGGCCGCCTGGCGGTCCCAGGTCCCCGCGGTTGAGTCGCCGGGGCCGGCATGTGTTGCAGCGTCAGAGTGCAAGGATGGCCACAAAACAGCCAAAGCCAGCACCATGCCCGGAAGGAGAAGAACGCGCGATGGGGGCCTGGAAATCATGCCTGGAACCTCCTGAGAACGGAAAGAGCGATGGGAGTGCAGGCGTGCGAAGCATCTGCCTGCTCTACAGGATAATCGCAGCGAGGCGGATTGGCCGCGGCTTGGGCACGGGCGAGCGACGGCGCTGGCGGTTCCACGCAAGTAAACCCCTGGCTGCGCAATGCACAGGATTGCGCGGTATGCTCACACTATGGTGCGGTTCACGGTACTGGCGTCGGGATCGAAGGGGAACTGCACGGTTGTGACTGGAGGCCGAACGCGGATTCTGGTGGATGCAGGACTGAGCTGCCGTGAGATCTTTCGGCGCATGAAGCTGGCGGATGAGGAACCGGGCACGCTGGACGCGATTGTGGTGACGCACGAGCACCAGGACCACGTGAACGGACTTGCGGTGACGGCGCGGAAGCTGGGGATTCCAGTGTATTTTACCGAGGGCACGCACCGGGCGTGGATGCGCTGGCTGACCCCGCGGCGGCAGATGACCTACGCGCAATGGCTGGAGCAATGCCGCAAGCAGGCGGCTGCTCGCCAGGCCGAGGACGATGCGGACGGGGTCGAAGGCGAGCCGGATGAAGGAGACGGCCTGGCGGAGACATACGGCGCAACGGATTTGATGGCGCGGGCCGTCGAGGCTGAACCGATGGTTCCGGCGAAGGAGCCCACCTGGCTGCCGGCTGTGGAGTATTTCCAGGCGGGGCGGGCTTTTCAGATTGGCGATATTGCTGTCAGTCCGTTCACCATTCCGCATGATGCGGCGGACCCAGTGGGGTTTGTGCTGCAGGCCGAGGGCGTGCGCATGGGGGTGGCCACCGACCTGGGCTACATGCCGCCGAACGTGAAGGCACAGTTGAAGGGGCTGGACCTGCTGCTGCTGGAGTCAAACCACGACCTGGAGATGCTGCGCGACGGGCCGTATCCGTGGAGCGTGAAGCAGCGTGTGCTGTCGCGTGTGGGGCACCTGTCGAACGATGCGGCTTCGGAGTTCCTGAAGAAGGAATACGATGGCCAGGCGACGTACGTGATCCTGGCGCATCTATCTGAAAGCAATAATCTTCCTGAGTTGGCGCGCGTGGCTGCCGAGCGGGCGCTCGAGGGCAGGGCCAGCCTGCTGGCCAACCAGCTGTTGCTTGCGGAGCAGCATCAACCCCTTTCTCCTGTTTATTTTTAGGTAATGTGAGTTAGAATCAAAGGTAACAGGGCACCACTCTATACCAAAGGTGGATTGGCGCCGGAAGAACCGGAGACGATTAGCCGGAACATTTCCAGCCAGTTCGCGTGCAGCTGCACCAATGTTTTGCAGCGAAGCATCTAAGCTTGAGCAGAGTTTCGAGTTGCCGTACGCGTCGCGCCGCATCAATGCGCATGATGACGTGTTTTGCAGAGAGAGTCTAACGAGATATGGCAAGGAATGGATGCACGGATCGCGTGGTGGGCGCCATCCTGGCGAGCTGGCGATATGACATCTCTGGAATTCATCCTGAGATGCGCAGGGACTATGAACACCATTTTGCAGAGTGCAGCCACTGCAGAGCGCGGTTGAAGTTTCACCGCAGCCTGGACGTGACGCTTGTGGTTCTGACGTCGCTCTCGGTGTTCTTCTCGCTTTTCGCGCTTGCCGTAATTCGGCACATCCGTCCCTTGGAGCATGTCGCGTTCAATTTGCTCGGGCTGGACATT
This sequence comes from Acidobacteriota bacterium, assembly GCA_021836865.1. Taxonomy (GTDB): domain Bacteria; phylum Acidobacteriota; class Terriglobia; order Terriglobales; family Acidobacteriaceae; genus Telmatobacter. The sequence continues at coordinate 515 of JAKBHH010000004.1, read as the reverse complement.
TCGGACATGTATCACATGCTGGTCTCGGCAGCAGTTGCAGGAGTATGCTTCTCGGTGATTGCGTTTGCGCTGGTGCTGATGGCGACCCCTGCGCCGACGTACCTGGGCGGGATTGCGGCAGAGCAGGCCAGGGTTCTCGAAGAGAGACTGCCCGACTCGATCAAGTCATTGCTACCGCGGTAGGAAATGGATCAAAACTGAAGCAGGAGAGAGGCCTCCGCACGGCGGGGGCGGTGTTGTTGTGTGCGGTTGGACGGGCATTGCCGCGGCGGATGCGGTCACACGAAAGTGAGCTTGTGCGGGGCACCTTGAATAGGGCAGAGTGGACGAATGGCGCGCGAAGAATCAGGCGTGGCTGCAACGAATCCGGCTGGACGGAAGACCCACTTAGCAGCCCGTGGTGCAAGTCTGGATTCGTTTGTGCGCTGAGTCATAGTTTTGAAGTTGGATCAAAGGTAGCCTTTGAGTCATGGGCATGGGGACGCGTCAAGCGCAGCAGCGGCAGGAGGAGATCT
>JAKBHH010000145.1 GCA_021836865.1 Acidobacteriota bacterium | reverse complement strand
TTCACGGTGCCCGTGACGTAGCTGAGGTCGGGCTCGTGATACTCATTGAGCGGCGTTGGGACGCAGATGATGACCGCATCCATCTGGGCGATCTCGGAATAGTCGGCCGTGGCGCGGAACCCAGCCTTCTGGGCCTCCTGGATCATGGTGGGAAGAATCCGAACAATGTAGGATCCGCCCTGATTCAAGGTTTCCACCTTATCCGGCGCGATATCAAAACCGGTGACGCGGAACTTCTCGCCACTGAAGAGCAGAGCAAGAGGCAGGCCCACGTAGCCCATTCCAACAATGCCTATGCGCGCCTCGCGCTTCTCGAGCTTTTCATGAATCGCGGCGATTTTGCCCGCGGTTGCTGTCGTCATGCAAATTATTGTACGACGTAGAGGCCAGTGTGCTGGATTGTATCCTCTAGAAGACGCGGAGCCGTTCGACCGCATTGGCTTGACGAAAGGTTATCGGTGAACTGTGGCAAAGTACCTGGTTACAGGAGTGGCAGGATTTATCGGGCGCTCGATTGCAGCAGCATTGCTGGCGCGCGGAGAGAACGTTCAGGGGATTGACAACCTGTTGACTGGTAAGCGAACGAATCTGATTGGTTTGGAAGGGGTCGAATTTATCGAGGGCGACCTGACGCGACCGGAGGACTGCGCACTGGCCTGCAAAGGTGTGGAGGTCGTCTTTCACGAGGCGGCACTGGCATCAGTACCACGCTCGGTTGCCGATCCGGTGAATACGAATCTGCACTGTATTACTGGAACCCTTAACCTTCTGGTGGCCGCGCGCGAAGCCGGCGTGCGGCGCGTTATCTACGCAGGGTCTTCTTCGGCTTACGGCGACACCCCAACGCTGCCCAAGCACGAAAAAATGCTGCCCAATCCAATCTCGCCGTATGCGGTGGCAAAACTTGCCGGGGAACACTACATGCGGGCCTTTGCGCGCGTCTACGGCATCGAGACTGTGGTGCTCCGCTACTTTAATGTCTTCGGGCCTTATCAGGACCCAACCTCTCACTATTCCGGAGTTCTGGCAAGGTTTTGCCGCGCGATGCTCGCCGGGAAGCCACCGGTTATCTACGGCGACGGGGAACAGAGCCGCGATTTCACTTTCATAGACAATGTGGTCCATGCCAACCTGCTGGCCGCAGAGGCGGCGCCGGAGAAGGTCTCCGGGCAGGTGATGAACACAGCTACGGGGAGCCGGGTCACACTGAATGAGACTTTCAGGATCTTGCGCGACTTGACCGGGTTTATCGGGAAGCCTGTATACGAGGCGCCGCGGGGAGGAGATATTCGTGACTCCCTAGCCGATATTCGATTGGCCGGAGAGCTACTGGGGTACAAACCGGTCGTGGATTTCAGAAAAGGACTCGAGCGCACGGTAGAGTGGTATCGACAGGGCGGCGCAGACGAATCGGGGAGTCCATTACCGTTGTAATGCGATTTCTATGCTCTTCTTGACCTGAAACAGGACACATGCGGGCCTGGCAGGTCATACTGAGGCATAAATCTTCCGCAGTGACAATTCACTTTGAAGGCCCTGAAGAGGACTGAGGGAGAACTTGTGAAATCGAGGGCCTCAAGCCTTGCCGGAGACACCGATTGGTCCGGGCGACCTGCCTAACTCGCCGGACGCGCCGCAGGTTGGCAGTACCGTAATGAGCAGTTCCTCTACCTCCCTTCGAGATTTGTTTGTTGTGCTGTACCTTCGGCGGCGATTCGTCTCAGCAGTGTGCGGCAGCCTGTTGCTGACGTGTCTTCTCTACTGCCTGATCGCACCTAATCAATATGAATCCAGCGCGCGAGTGGCCTTGCGCACTGCGCCGGGAACTGCCTTGCACCTGGATGGGTCTGATCCAGCGGCATCCGGAGCGCTGGCTTCAGGCCAGGTCCAGATAGAGACGCTGGCGGGGATGCTGCGCGGCGAGCAATTGGCGTGGAATGTCATTGCCGATGAGCGGCTGTACTTGGCGCCCGGATTTCTGGGGCGATTCGGACGGAAGTTTCCAGGCCTGAACCCGCATGCACCCACGCCCGAGGCGCAGGCCTATCTTCTGGACCGATTTGAGCGCCGCTTGACCGTGCGCAGCGTGCCTCGAACCATGATTCTGCAAATTCGCTTCCGCTGCGGCGATGCGGCACTGTCTGCGGCCGTCGTGAACGATCTGATTCGCGCCTATCGCCAGCGCGAAACGGAAGCTCGCGTGGAGGGCACTCAAGAGGCGACCGAATGGTTGAACGACCAGCTCACAGTTTTGAAGGCACAAGTGGAGCGGGATGATGCCAAGCTTGTAGCTTTTCAGGAAGCACATGGGCTGGTAAGCACGCCGGAGACCCTGGCCAACGGCCAACCGAGCGATGTAGAGCACGCGGCCCAGCTGACTGAGATTGATGCGCTGGGGCGTGAACTGGTGAGCGCGACAGCAGACAGGCTCCAGCGGGAAGCCGAATATCGTGAGGCATTGCAGGGCGATCCGGAAGCAGTGGTTGCAGCCGATCCAACACTGCAGACCGGAACCTACAACTTCTCGACCGGACTTCTGCAGCAGCTTCGCGCCCGGCGCAGCGATCTGCAACAGGAGCAGGCGCAGTTGAGCATCGAGCACGGGCCCAATTTTCCGCGCGTGCTGGAGATTCGCCAGCAGCTTAAGGATGTGGACCAACAGATGCAAGTTGAGCGGGACAAGCTGCTCGAACGATTTAAGGCTGCGCGGAAGACGGCAGAGGCGCGGGAGCAACTTGTGCGGCGGAGTCTGGACGAGGGTACGCACGAAGGAATGAAGCTGAACGACGCGGCAATTCGCTACGCCGTGATGCGCCAGGAAGCCGATGCGAGCCATCAGCTCTATATACGCATGATGGAGAAGGCGGAAGAAGCCGGGCTGACCGCCGGGATTCAGACCTCAAATGTGGACGTGTTGGACGCGGCACGGCAGCCCGCAAAGCCGGTCTCACCGGACCCGCTCCTTTACGCAGCAATTACCTTGTTCGTCAGCCTGTGGCTGGCGGTGGGGGGTGCTTTGTTACTCGAACTGATTCATCCCTCCACAACACGCGTGGCGTTGCTTGTTGCCGTCGTGCTCGCGGTTGCAGTTACCGGGCGCGCCCAGGCACCCACGCCCAGCACTTCAGGCCTACCAACCGGCGTGGAGAACCTGCCTCAGTCAACGGAGCGACGAAGCACACCAGACGCGCGTGAGGCTCCTCCTTCATGGAACCCAACCGGCGGTATGAATCAAGGTGCGTCGCAATTGGCGGGTCCGTCGAGCCCGGAGACAATGCCTGCGCCGATTGCCTCCGGGGATGTGTTGCAGGTTTCGGAGTCGCATACGGCGGAGTTTCGCTCTACGGTTCGCGTGTCAGGCGCGGGATCGGTCACCCTGCCGATGATCGGGAATGTGAAAGTGGCGGGACTGGATGAGGAAGGCGCCGCACGGGCAATTGAAGCTGCGCTGGTAACAAGCGGGATGCTTCTTCACCCCCAGGTGACGGTACTCGTCATGTCGTATGTGGGCCAGGATGTCAGCGTGCTGGGCGAGGTAATGCACCCAGGTGTCTATCCCTACGCGTTACACCACCGGCTGTTGGATTTGATTTCTGCAGCCTCCGGAGTCACACAGGGCGCAGGCAGCCTGGTGACAATTTTGCACCGCGACAATACGCAGCCTCCGCAGGCAGTCGTGCTGGATGCCAGCACCGCGGGCGCCTCCAAAGATCACAATCCGGAGCTCGAGCCCGGTGACACGGTGGAGGTGAATCGCTCGGGGTTGGTCTATGTGGTGGGCGATGTCATTCGCCCCGGCGGATTCCCGGTGGATCCATCTCGAAGGCTGACCGTTGTGCAGGCTATCACCCTCGCCTGGGGGCCGACGCAAAATGCAGCGTTGACCAAGGCTGTCCTAATTCGCGAACAGAAGAACGGCCGGACATTGACGGTGCTGAACCTGAAGCGTCTGCTTCGAGGGCAGGATCCTGATTTGCCTATCGAGGACCACGACATTATTTTCGTTCCGGACTCGGCTGCCAAGAATTTGTGGAACCGCACAATGGAGTCGGTAGTGCAGTCGGCTGCAGGCGTCAGCATCTATGCGGGTCTGGTGTACTCGCAGAGGTTCTAGGATGCGCCGGATTGTATGGACCCTGCTCCTGTTGTTTGCCTTCATGGTTCCATGGGAATATTCGCTGGACTTCGGCGAGCCCTGGGGCAATGTGGCCCGCATCGTCGGGCTCGTTCTGTTGGTTGTCGCCATTCCCGCGGCACTCGCGAAAGGACGGCTGAAGATTCCGGGGGCGGTGATGTGGCTGGCCCTGGCGTTGCTTCTCTGGCTCTGCTGCACGGCATTCTGGACCGTCGATGCGCAAGCCACGGGGGAACATCTCCGTGCCTACCTGCAGGAGATCACGGTGGTATGGGTGATATGGGAGTTCGCGGAGAGTCCTGCGGATTTGCGTGCCTTGCTGCGTGCTACGCTGGCGGGCGTGTCGGTGCTTGCGGTCCTCACGTTGGCCGATGCGTTCTCTGTCGAAGCGGTGCAGGGTGTGCAGATACGTTTCGCCGCTGCAGGCCAGGACCCGAATGACGTTGCAAGGTTCCTTGACTTTGGGTTTCCGGTCGCGGCGTATCTTCTGGACACGGATGGCGAGTGGGTTGGGCGCCTCATGGCGCTCATTTACCTGCCTCTTGGGATCACTGCAGTGTTACTCACCGCGTCGCGCGGCGGCTTCGTGGCTGCACTGGTTGCGCTGGCAGGCTGCGGATTTGTTTTACTTCGCAATTATCTTCGTGCCGTGCTTCTGGGTGGACTGGTGCTGCCGGTAGTCTCCGCATCCGTGTGGCTCATGGTACCCCATGCAACGCTGGAGCGTTTGGGGACAATACCGGATCAATTGCAGGGCGGCGACCTGAATCAACGCCTGAATATCTGGGAAGCAGGTTGGCGCGCCTTTGCGCAGGCACCCTTCGTTGGCCATGGAGCGGGTAGTTTTATCGCCGCCACTGGCCTTGCGACGGGAGATACCGCACACAACACTGCGCTTTCGCTTCTCGTGGAAGGAGGGGTGATCGCGCTCTGCCTGGCCGCTGCATTGGTGGTTGCGCTGGTGGGTGATGCGCTCCTGACACGCGGCTCGCTGCGCGTAGCACTTTGCAGCCTGCTGGCCGTGTGGATGGTCTCCTCAGTTGTGGGCACGCTGGCTGAGAGCAGAATGACGTGGCTTCTGTTCGGAACCATTGCCCTGGCAGGGCGACTTGCCGTTGAGTCCAACGCAGAGTTGGCGGCTTCCTCCAGGTCGAGTTGTACATCTTCTTACATTTCGCTTAACCAACGATGGAGATGGGTTGCCGGCCGCGCAGTATCTGCAGCGATTGCGCCGCTTGCGTCTTGGATTCCGCACGGCACAGGCAGGAGTCCAGAGCGATGAGCACTACAATTCAGTGGTCACAAGCCCCGAGGATGAATCGCCGCATTCTGAACGCAGCAGTGGCCGTGACCGCCTCTGGCATCTTCGTCAAACTCATCGCAGGCGCAAAGGAGTTTGTCGTTGCCGGAGTGTACGGACGATCCGATGCGATGGATGCATTTCTCGCCGCGGTCCTGATTCCAGGTCTTCTCGTCAACCTGATCTCGGAGTCAATGAATCAGGCTTTAGCGCCGACACTGGTACGTGTAAGAGAACTGGAGGGCCCTGAACGCGCTCAAGAGCTACTTTCGAGCGCGTTGTTATGGGGAAGCGGCTTGTTGCTCGCTGCCGCCGCGACGATGGGCCTGAGTGCTCGTGCTTTCTTTCCGCTTATCGCTTCGCACTTTGCGCCGGCCAAACTGAATCTTGCCGTACATCTTTTTTATGCGTTGCTGCCGGTTGTGGTTCTGTCAGGCCTGGCAAGCAATTGCACCGTCGTACTGAATACGCTTGACCGTTTTGTCTTGCCTGCCGTTGCACCGGTCCTGGTTCCGTTGGCGATTCTGATGTGTGCGCCGCTGCTCGTCCACCGGCTCGGGATATGGGCCATGGTCTATGGCATGCTGGCAGGTTCATTGGTCCATGCCGGCTGGGTCATCTGGATGACACATCATTGTGGCTATCGGATGCGCCTTCGCTGGTACGGCATGAACGAGGCGACCCGCGAAGTTGCGGTTCAGTATGGGCCTACCTTGCTCAGCAGCGTTGTCGCATCCAGCGGCTTGCTTGTGGATCAGGCGATGGCAGCCCAGCTGCCGTCGGGAAGCGTTTCGACGCTGGCATATGGCAGTCGCTTTGTGAGCACAGTACTGGCGCTCGTCGGCGGTGCTGTGGGGGCAGCTGTGGTGCCGTCCTTTTCAAGCATGGTGGCGCATCAGGATTGGGTCGCATGCCGTCACGTTGTTCGCATTTGGGCCCGGGGCACTGCGCTGGTCTCCATTCCGGTGACACTGGGGCTGATTGCGGGCTCCCATCTGCTGGTGAAGGTCGCGTTTCAGCGCGGCGCTTTTGGGCCGCGCGACACCGCGGCTGTTGCGCCTGTGCTGGCCATGTTTGCTGTTCAGGTTCCTTTCTATGTCAGCAGTCGCGTGTACTATCGCTTTCTGGTGGCGATGCGGCGAACTGATCTTATCTTCTGGTGTGGTCTGATTAACCTTGTACTGGATATCGTGTTGAATATCGCCCTGATGCGCATCATGGGTGTAGCTGGTCTAGCGTTAGCCACTTCTTTGTGGACCGTGAGCACCTTTGGCTTCCTGTGGTATTGGACCCGCCATTTGTTAAAGAAAAAGGGAGAGGTTGAGGCATGACCTCCCCGGCCGCTCGCTATTTGCTTCGCTTTGACGATCTTTGTCCAACCATGTCTCGGTCGGGATGGGATCGTTTTGAACCGCTGCTCGTGGAGTATGGCATTCGTCCGATTCTCGCTGTAGTCCCAGACAATCGTGACCCGGAACTGGTCCACGATGTTGCCGATTTCGACTTCTGGAACCGGATGCGCCAATGGGAGCGCGCAGGTGCTGTGATCGCACTGCATGGTTATAGACACCTTTGCCAGAGCTCCGGCAAGGCACTGTTGCCGCTGCATCGTTTTACAGAGTTTGCCGGTGTGGACGAAGGGACGCAACGCCTCTGGATTGAAGAGGGGCTGGCAATTCTTCGCGGGCATGGATTGCATCCTCGACTGTTTGTTGCCCCCAGGCACGGCTTCGACAAGGCAACACTTCGAGCTCTCCGGGGGGCTGAAATTGGAACCATCTCCGATGGATTGACACACAGACCGTTCGTGCGGAACGGCGTCACCTGGATTCCTCAACAGCTTTGGAGGCCCGCCGAGCAACGCGATGGGCTTTGGACCATCTGTTTGCACAGCAACTCGACACCCAACGAAGAAGTTCTGCTTTTGCGAGACTTTTTAAGGGCGCAGGCGCCGCAGTTCATCTCAGTGCCAGATGCTCTATCGTCCCACATGAGCCCTTCAATCAGTTGGATCGAGCGGGTACGCGGCGTTCACGCCGTCTGGCGGATAAGAGCCGGGCGCTGGATAAAGAAGGTCACGCGGCATTAGCCAATGGACTCAGATCCAACCTTATCCGGGTAACGCCTCGTCCGAGACCCGTAGTGCAGTGATGTGGGGTTCTGATCGAGTAAGCGCAAATACAGAGCCTGCCACTGTTCGATGACGACCTGAAGACGATACCGCTCGACGATCTTTTCCCGCGCACGATCCCCCAAACTTCTGCGCT
>JAKBHH010000047.1 GCA_021836865.1 Acidobacteriota bacterium | reverse complement strand
CCAAATGCTGTAGAACCCGCGAGTAGATGTCTGGTCCGGGAGGTTGCGGCAGCGCCGCCCGATCACGGGACATAGGCATCCACGACTGGACAGGGGCGGTAAAGCTGTACTTCCCTTCATCCGCTTTCAGGAACAGCATCCGATAGGTCTTCTCCCGCAGGAGATTGCTGATTGGGCCACTGCTAGAAAACTCATTGCCCAAGAGATATTCGATACGGATGTTCCGGCTTGAGATGTCTCCCTTGAGAACTTCATCAACACGAACGGTCGCGGCCATTCTGCTCGCCGGATAGGTCCGATAAGTTGTGATAATTTTCGCGTCTCCCAGGCGGTCGATTGATTGGACTTCGCCCACCAAGATGATTGGAGTTCTTGCGGTCAGCTTGGCAATATCCTGCATCGACATGGTCTGTCCGCGAAGGACAGGCACAGTGACGAATGCTCCAAATATCAGGAGCCGTGTGCCCAACGAACGAAGCACAAATCGTGACATTCGGCAGTCCTTCTTTCCTGTACATGATTCATCCTAGGTATTTAGACACCGCTGAAGGGTAAACTGCAGCTGGAGCCCTCGCTTGTACTCCCCGGATAATGTTCTTCGTTCTGATCGAATCACCGGCAATGCGGAAGTATGGGCTTCTTTCGTCCGTAAGGCGGAGCACAAAACTAACACAAAAAGTTGACCGTTTTCCGTAATGGGCTGATTCATTGAGGATTCCTTCCGGACGGTTTTGAAAGGGCACGGCTTCAGGCTCTGCGGGATGGGGCTCCAACCCCAAAACATCCTCCAGAGGTTAAGCCTGCTGGTTTCTCGTTGCATTGTCTTTGCACGGCTCAAGCCGTGCCCTTTCAAAACCGCCGATCCGTAACTGCTGCAAATCAAGGCGCGAAGCAGTGCCTCAAATTTCTGCGCTGATTTTGTGCTACGTCTGACCATCAAGACCGTGAGCAATCGAACCTTCCGCATTGGCGGTGATACGCTCGGATTCCAAGGAGCGGGAACCACGGACATGGAAGAGTTGGTTCGTGGAAACGCCAATGGCTTCGCTCTATTCGACTGCCTTCCACTTCCCCGATGCGGTCTATGATCGGTAGGCTCAATGATATTATTCTCCCGGAAAAGTTCAGAAGAAGCCGGGGCCCAAGTTATGACAGGACTTTACGGAAGGGTAGCAGCTGCCGCTTTGCTGGGATGCGCACTAATCGAGGTGGGTACCGGCGCTGCCCAGCAATTGCAAACCCTCAACAAAGATCAGCGGGAGCAAATCTCTGGAATCTTGAAGACCGCTTATTCTGAGGTCAAGAAGAACTACTACGATCCAAAGTTTCAAGGGTTGGATTGGGACGCCCGATACCGGGAGTATTCCGAGCGAATCGGGACTGCACATACTATGAATGAGGGTTTCCAGGTCATTGCCGCATTCCTCGGGGGGCTCAAAGATTCGCACACCTACTTCGTTCCCCCCCTTCGGATGACGCACTTTGACACGGGCTTCCGGCTGACGATTCTGGGAGACGACTGCTTCATCACTCGCATTCGCCCCAAGTCGGACGCCGAGTCGAAGGTGCACGCTGGCGATCAGGTGGTGCTGATGAACGGCTTCAAGGTAAACCGCCAGGATTTTAAAGCCATGATGTACTACTTCGGAGTGATTGCGCCACAAAAGTCGACAGAGCTCCTGTTGCGGTCGCCGACGGGAGAGCAACGCAAGGTTTCAGTGAATACCGAAGTGAAGGTTTCGCCCATGTACCTCAGCGCGGGAGTCGACTTCACCAATTTCTGGCGAATGAGCGGGGACCAGTACGAGTCGGAAAGAGCGCGGATTTCTGAAGTCGGGGATGTGATGATCTGGAAGGTGCCGCAATTCAACCTTGGTATGCAAGAGGTCGAGAATGCCATCGGAAAGGCCCGCACACACGCAGCGCTCATTCTAGACTTGCGCGGAGATCCCGGAGGCGCGGCTGACTCGCTCAAGATGATGGTGGGGTCTCTGTTCGATCGCGATATCAAGATCGCCGATCGGGTTGGCAGGGGCGCTCCCAAACCGCTCGTCGCCAAGCACGCTGCGCACCCCTTCGAGGGAAAGCTCATCGTGCTTGTGGATGAAAACTCTGCGTCCGCCGCAGAACTGCTGGCCCGCGTGGTTCAACTAGAACATCGCGGCACCGTAATTGGGGATGAGACCTCCGGTGCCGTAATGGAAGCGATCTTTCATCCGGAGCTTATGGGCACGTACCCTTATGCGGTAGCCGTCACCGACGCCAATCTTTTGATGGGTGACGGGAAGAGCCTGGAAAAGACCGGAGTCGTGCCGGACGAAGTGCTGATTCCGACGGCGGCGGACCTGGCGGCGGGGCGCGATCCAGTGCTGGCCCGTGCGGCTGAGTCAGCCGGTGCGAAACTGGACTCGACAGAAGCAGGAAAGTTGTTTCCTTTCGAGTGGAAGCCGCTTTAGCCTGGCCATTTAGGACGGTTGCTCATAAAGGGTCGGGGCTTGGTACTCAAGCGCTCACACTGTTCCGTTCGAATTGTCGCCTGTTGGGAATTTTGGTCCATGCATCCAGCGCTCCTGCGCTAGATTTTGCGCTAATTTGTTCTTCGGGTGCGTCTTTCTCGCCTATTTTGCTCATTGAAGAGTCAAGAACTTACATGTTTTCAATGGCGGTAGAAGCCGTGACCTGTCAAAGCTGCTTCTGCTCGCGAATCGATATCCAAATGCAATTGCCCTACCCCAGCAGGTCAGACTGAAGTTGATCTCCGGGCGAAAGCCCTGGCCTACGATACGGCCGCGCCGCCGTGACTGCACGATTCCAGCGTCTATCCTGAAGGCGGGATGGAGTTGTGTACACCATTCTTCGCAAACAAGGCGAAGCGCGGAAGGCGGGGCTGGCCGCTTGCCAAAAAGTCTGGGTCTGGAGCAACTTCGAGTGTTCGTGCCTCACGCGCATATACCCACAGATAGAAGAGGGTCATTGACAGCAAGACAAGTGGAAGTATCGCGGATTGTGCAGCCAGCGCAATTTCACGCGAGGCCCCCGTGAGCTTTGCCCTCCTAAAGATCAGAACAGCAATCAGCCAGACGTTATCGCCGGTCAGAATAATTCCTGCCGTCGTCAGAACGGTTGCCACCCTACCTGTCCATCCTCCCCGGGCCCAAAGCATCGCACAGGCCGGAACGACCAACATAATCAGCTTCGTATCGACAAGCCGATGGTAAACCGGCAGCATTGTGATTGGAGCGATAGCCGCTAATGCCAGCCACGCGTTCCGGTTAGAAGGTCGGGCACGAAAAGTGATCCACATCCAGACGACGATTACCGGCGCACAGATCAGATAACTGACCGGATTGTAGAAACGCGGGTCGTCCCGCACAGCGCTGACGATTGTCTGCAGGCCGACCACAACGTCCATCCCGGCTCCGTAGCGATGCACCATCCCTGGATCGTTGATGGCGCCATGCACAGAGAATGTACGCAGATCCTCCTCCAACTCTCGCAGCCAGTGTGGCGACAAGGACCAGACCCACACCAAAGCTGGAATGCCAATCGCCATAACGGCAGCGAGGGCCTCGAGTGCCCGCTTCCGAAAAATGCCGCCTGCCAGCAAGAAGTACATCCAGACAAACCCAGTGTCGTGCGGCTTAATTGCCAGACTCACAGCCATGCAAACTACGCCCAGCACGGTAAATTGTTGTCTTTGAAAACACCACACTGCAATTGCGCACAGTCCGATCACAACCCCGGCCGCATTGCCACTTACAAGGATGAATTCGCTATTGGCCGCCAGTATTCCCAGCAAAAGACCTGAAAGAACGGCGCATCGTCCACCGCGCAGCTCCAGGTTGCTATCACCGCAGCGATGATGCAGATGCTGGACAGCGTGAGCCAGACTATCCGTGCCACTGCCAGAGGGAGGGCAGCGACGGGTGCAATCAACACATGCATGGTCGGCAGATAGACGTCCCGCGTCGCAATCTGCACGTTGTCTGCCGAAACCGCGGGGCTGTTCCCCCGCTCATGGTGGTAGACCTTTAACACTTCGCTCTGCATGTAAGGATCGTGATGCTGAAGCAGGCTTCGCGTTGGAAAGTATAGTGTTGTGAAGTCCGCAAGAACCGAATAGTCGCTCTCCAGCACAACGCCGCAAATTACGAATAGCATGCACCCCAGAAACAAAGCATACCCGCCATTGAACCGTGCTCGTGTCATGGAATCCTCGCAGCAATCTTAAGGATGCACAGTTGGGAAGTCCATCCCTTTCCCTTCTCCGTTGCGATCGGCTTGACCCGCGAAAAATGGCATTTCGACGCGGGCTCCGGCATGGTTTTAGGCTGCTCCGATTGACGGTCAGAACCGGAAACTGCTACCCGCAATTCGGATCCGCACATGGATCGGCATGAAAGGAGCTGCCTGGGCGCGCAACCGCCACCACCTGGAGGCTCTGTCCAAACGGCGGCCTGCAAATCCGTGATTCAAACGCGTGGACACAGGGAAAGATGGCCCGATCGAACAATCGCACCGCGGCAGCATCGAAGGATCGCTTCTTCAACACGCAAAAACTCAGCCACCACGCAAAATAGCCCAAAAAATTAAAGTAGTGGCACTGCACAATTTGAAATCCCGCTGACTGAAGCCTGCGTCGCAGCTCCGGCTGCGTGTAGCGGCGGAAATGGCCGAAGTCCCCGTCGATTTCTGCATATATCTCAGGTCGCGCGGGCACAAACAAGCACAGAGCCCCCGCTGCCGGATAAAGTAGGCGGTGATATGCGGCCAGTTCTTCCTCATCCAGTTCAATGTGCTCCAGCACGTTGATGCTCAGGATCGCATCCCAATGCGCGTCCTCCTTCAAGTCCTGAATCGTTCCCTGCACGAGTTCATGCTGGGGCATCCGCTTGCGCAGTTGGGCACAAAAACCCGCGTCCGGCTCGACGGAAACCAGCCTCTGTATCTGGGGGAGGTGCGTGAGCGCGGCCGTAATCTGCCCGATGCCCGCACCCACTTCCAGCACGTTCCCGCGCAAATACGGGCCAAAATCCCGCACCAGGGCGGCGCGATAGTTGGCTGCCTCCCGCAGAGCGGCGAATTCAAAATCCGCCGTCTGCGCCGCGATGTTCGGTGGACTTGTCATTTCCGCAGGAAGTTATATTTCAGGATGCACCACAAGGCGCGAAAGCCATCCCGCCATCCAACCTTCTTGCCCTCGGCATAGGTTCGACCTGTATAGGAGATTCCGACCTCATACACGCGCACTTTCGCCTTGGCCACCTTCGCCGTAATCTCCGGCTCAAAGCCAAAGCGGTTCTCCTCAATTTTTACCAGCTGGATCACCGCACGGCGAAAGCATTTGTAACAAGTCTCCATATCGGTCAGGTTCAGCCCTGTCGCCATGTTCGAACACATGGTCAGAAAATGGTTCCCGACCGAGTGCCAGTAATAGAGAACGCGCCGGGCATCGCTCCCTGAATGAAAGCGCGATCCGTACACCACGTCCGCCTTGCCCGAGCGTATCGGCGCCACCAGCCGCTCGTATTCGGCGGGATCATACTCGAGGTCGGCGTCCTGAATAATGACGATCTCTGACGTTGCAAGCCCAATTCCCGTGCGCAGGGCTGCTCCCTTGCCGCGGTTGATCTCATGCCGCACCAACTGGACGCGTGCATCGCTCCGATCCAGGCCGGCAAGCTTTTCCCAAGTCCCGTCCCGCGAACAGTCATCGACGATGACAAGCTCCCGCACCAGCGGTTGGGCCAGAATCGCTCGCGCCACCTCATTCACTGTCGCGGCCTCGTTGTAGACCGGCATCACAACCGTCATGCAGGCCTCAATCCCTTTGCTCTCAATCTTCGGATCCATCTGCAAATGTATTATCACGGGGCGGGTGGCCCGCCCTAATATTTCTGATATTTCTGACGAGCACTCTCCCGTGAATCCTCCACCGCCTAACAGGCGGTGAAGGGTTCGCAAAAGTGATCCTGGCCATCGGAGAGCCATACACATCATTGACCAGTGGGCGAGCGGGCTTTTGTGGAAGTCTGGGGCGCGGCAAGTGATTGACAGGCGCAGACGAAGGCGCGGTCTCCACACAGCGGGCGGAGTTTGCACAGGGGTTTTGCGCGCGGCTGTGGGAAGGGTGGGAAACGAGGTGCGGAATGGAGTGGATGGTGGAGGTTTTCCAAATGTCCAGAAATCCACGGACGAGTTTTGGAAAAACAGGGTGATAGGGAAAGGCGCATGGGAAGCGGTTTAGGGCGATGTTTCCACTTTTCCTCGGTGAACTACGGGTACTACTAGGTCTTTATTACTTAAAAGCATCTTTTCCTACGTATCCGTCGCAGGGGTGGGCATTTCGGTACACAGCAGCAGTGAAACCACTGTAGACTTCCGATGGCGGAAAATGGCGAGGATTCGGCACTTTGGCGCGTGGATTGGGCTTGTCTGTGTCCCGACAAGTCTGCTTTGGCTCCCGTCGAGTGGTTTGGCGCAGGACCGCTGCGCTCCACAGAAGCTCAATGCGGAGGCGTTGCGAGGAGACGCAGCTCAAAAAGACTGGCTGCTCTATCAAAATCACAGGACTGGGCTCTCGTTCCGTTATCCATCCACCATGCGAATCGAGGAGCGCGACCCCACAACCTTTCACTTCGATGTCGTGCCTACGGTGATTGTGGACCTGAAGGGCGATGAGCCGAATGATCCGAATATCACCCCATTGCGCATCATTTGCGCAGAAGGGCGCAAGACAGCCGAAGCTGCAGGAACCAAGGCGCGCGCACTCCTACGAACTCATCCCGAAGAAAACTCAAGTGGGCGGGTAGCGGATGGTGCAATTGGAACGATCCAGGTCGATGGCCACGAAGCGGTCGTGAGTTGTGGATGCGGCCGAGCAGCCTGCCAGTATAGTATCCAGACTTTGCAGCCATACGAATGCCAGATCTTCCCGATGGTGAGCGGTGAAGGATTTTTCGATAACTATCCGCCACCACACGATGGCACATTTCCTATCCTATCGATCATCAAAACCATACATTTCAACTAGACCTAATAAGCGAAGGCAAGGAATCTTCTGAACCCGAACAGATCAGGCAATCCCTGGCGAAGAGATCCCTCCACTTTGGTCGGGATGACAACCGGTAGACGGCAGGGGTCTGGTATAAAGGCTGCGCGGTGTGGATGGGCGCGGCACTACGCTGCGAGGAGGCGGAATGCGGGGAGTGTGGACGGGGCTGGTGGTGCTGGCGGTGGGCGTGGCGCAGGGCGTGGCTGCGCGCGCGGCGGATTGCGCGGGGCTGGCGAAGCGGACGCTGGATGCGACGACGATTACGCGGGCCGAGGCGGTGACGGGCGGAACGCTGGAAGCGGATGGCCAGACGCTGCGGGAGCTGCCGGCGCTGTGCCGCGTAGAGGGCGTGCTGCGTCCGTCGGCGGACTCGGAGATCCGGTTTGAAGTGTGGATGCCGGAGTCGGGATGGAACGGGCGGCTGCTGGGCGTAGGGAATGGCGGGTTTGCGGGGTCGATCTACTACGAGCAGATGGCGGGCTACCTGAAACGTGGCTATGCGGTGGCGGGATCGGATGCGGGGCACGAGGCCGAGTCGGCGGATGGAAGCTGGGCGTATGGACATCCGGAGAAGGTGAAGGATTTTGGCTGGCGTGCGGTGCATGCGACGCGGGAGCGGGCGGGCGAGCTGGTGCGGGCCTACTACGGAAAGCCGCAGGAGAAGGCGTATTTTGATTCGTGCTCGGATGGGGGGCGCGAGGCGCTGATGGAGGCGCAACGTTTTCCGGAGGACTATGACGGGATTCTGGCGGGCGCACCTGCGAATGCGTGGACGGCGCTGACGACGTCGGGCCTTTCACTGATGCAGACGCTGATGGATGATCCGCGGTCGTATGTGCAGCCACGCAAGCTGCAGGCGATTGAGGATGCGGCGCTGGCGGCGTGCGATGCGGCGGATGGCGTGAAGGATGGCGTGATTGCCGACCCGACGCAGTGCCACTTTGACCCGGCGGTGCTGACCTGCAAGGGCGCGGAGACGAGCGCGTGCCTGACGCCGCAGCAGGTGAAGGCGGTGCAGGGACTGTATCGCGGCGGCGTGGACGGCAGCGGAAAGCCATTCTTCTCGGGCTTTGAGATGGGCGACGAGTTGGCGTGGCGGCGGTGGGTGGTGGGCGACGATCCGGGAGAGTCGCTGGGTTCGCAGTTTGTGCGCAACAACTTTCGCTATCTTGTGACCGGCGACCCGAAGTGGAATCTGTTGACGGCGGATGTGGGTGAGGCGTTGAAGGAGGCGCGGGAGAAGACGGGGGCGGATCTGGACTCGACAGACCCGGATCTGAGCCGGTTTGCGGCGCGCGGGGGCAAACTGATTCTGTATCACGGATGGAACGATCCGGCGATTCCGCCAGGAAGCACGGTGGCGTACTACCAGAGCGTGGAAGCGAAGATGGGCGCGGAGAAGACGGCGAGTTTCACGCGGCTGTACATGATTCCCGGCATGGAGCACTGCGCGGGCGGGCCGGGCGCGACCATGTTTGGGCAGCTTGGGCTGGAGACGGCGAAGGGCGCGAAGTATGGCGTGATGGACGAGCTGACGGAGTGGGTGGAACAGGGCAAGCCGGACCTGCCGGTGATTGCGACGAAGTACGCGGAGGGCGTGGACGGAAAGCGGGCGGCAGTGATGACGCGGCCGCTGTGCGCATATCCCGCTGTGGCGCGGTACAAGGGCGCGGGCGACGCGACGGATGCGGCGAACTTTGTGTGCGCGGCTCCCTAGCGTGCGCGGGAATCCAGAGATGTACCGTGTTTTCCACGCACGCGCGGCGAAGAAGGTGAATACAATCAGAGGTGAGAAAAGCGCTTGCGTCCCGCGGAGGAGTATTTTTGCGGGGAACGCGTGTGGTGTAGAGTGGGGCCAACAGGAAACTTGCCGGGATTCAGGCTGTTTCAGCGAGCGCAGAGCGAGGGTAGTGGAATGGCGATTGTGGAAACGGAAGCAGAGAAGCCGGCAGCACAGGGGGCAGCGATGGAGATCACCGTAAGCCGACAGGAGCTGGTGAGGGAGCTGACCGCGACGCAAAGCGTGGTGGAGCGGAAGACGACGATTCCCATTCTGTCGAACTTTCTGCTGGAGGCCGACGGCGACCGGCTGACGATCACGGCGACGGATCTGGATCAGGCGATCCGAACGAGCGCGGCGGTGAAGGTGAAGAAGCCGGGCTCGTGCACGATTCCCGCGCGGAAGCTTTACGACTACATCAAGCTGCTGCCGGACGGAGAGCTTTCGATCAAGTTGCTGGAGAACCACTGGGTGCAGATTCGCAGCGGCCGCTCGAATACGAAGATGGTGGGGATGGCGCGGGCGAATTATCCGCAGGTGCCGGAGTTTCCGGCGGTGACGGCGACGAGCATATCGGTTGTGGCGCTGAAGACGCTGATAGCGCGGACGGTGTTTGCGATCTCGAATGAGGAGTCACGCTATACGCTGAACGGTGCGCTGCTGGTGCTGAAGGCGGAGTCAATGGCGATGGTGGCAACCGACGGGCACCGCCTGTCGTTTGTGGAGAAGCCAGGCGAAGTTCTGGAGGGGATCAGCGGGGAAAAGCGGGTGATGATTCCGCGCAAGGCGCTGGTGGAGCTGCAGCAACTGCTGGGGAACACGGATGCCGAGAAGGTGGACTTTGCGGATGACGAGAACATGCTTTTTTTCCGTGTGGGACACAGGACGCTGAGTACGCGCCGGCTCTCAGGGCAGTTCCCGAACTACGAGGCGGTGATGCCGCGGGACAACACGAAGTTTGCGGTGGTGCGTTCGAGCGAGCTGGCGGCGGCGATTCAGCGTGTAGCGCAGTTTGCCGATGAGCGGTCGGGTGCGGTGCGGATGCGCCTGGAAGGCAACGAGCTGAAGATCAGCTCGCAGTCGAACGAGAGCGGCGAGAGCGAAGACACGATCGATACGCCGTATGCGAGCGACCCGATCATGGTGGGGTTCAACTCGACCTACATTCTGGATTTTCTGAAGGCGCTGGGGAATGAGGGCGAGGTGCGGCTGGAGTTCAAGGACTCGCAGAGCGCGGGGCAGATGCGGCCCGAGGATCCGGATGCGGAGTACAAGTCGCGGTATGTGTTGATGCCGATGCGGATCTGAAGGGCAGCGAGAGCAATCCATGCAGCCTCGCAGGTATCCGGGCAGCGCACAGCGATTTTATCGAGCGAGGTTCAGGAGTTCCCAACGGCTTGCGCTGTGAGTGGCCGCTCTGGTCTACGGCCGCGTTCCTTTGTGTATTGAGATGGGTATACCCCAGGTTCCAGTTTTGGGACCTGGGGTATGCGGCTTGCGGGGATCGGGAAAGCCGACGCCGATTTACTCGTTGCGTGCGATAAGCGGAGCGGAGGGCGCCTGCATGTATTTCTTGTCGAGTCGGCTGGTGACCTGCGCGTGGAGTTGCACGGATCGCAGCAGATAGGTCTGCCCCACCCGGTCGAATTTCAGGCTCGCCTGCTCGTCCTGGGTAAGGGGATCTGCGGGGCGGACAATCCAGGTGAAGCTGCCCGTGGGACCAGAGAGCTTGATCGAATTGCCGAGGTTGCCGGTCTGCACGGAGTAGGTTCCGGCAGGGCAGTTCTTACCTGCGGCCACAAACTTGAAGGGCACGTTGACTTTGGTTTGCGCTGCGGCTGGGTTGACTGTCAGAGCTGCTGCCGCCATCGTGACTGACGCCAGAATGAGAGAGTGAAGTGTGAGTTTCATGGTGTGACCTCCTGCCTGAAAACCACACTAGCGGATTGCAAATTGAAAGTCGTTAAATCCTTGTCTGGAAGTTGTCAAACTTTTATCGGGGCTTCTGATTCGATTTCGGCTCGATGTCGCATCGCATCTCTCGCGGCCTGCAGCGCGCCGCGCATCTCCCGGATCTGCCCTTCGCGCTCCGCGGTGCTCAAGTTAACGGAAATGCGCAGCGCGCGCTCGAGCAGCTCGATTGCTTCTCCGTGCGCGCCACGCTCCGCGGCGTAGTGGGCAGCCGCGCGCAGCGCCAGCGCTCCGCTGAGCCAGCTTTCGGCCGCTTCATAGTGCAGGGCCATCTCGCGGGCCACGCACGCTTCGCGCCCGGCGAACAGTTCCCCTAAGCGGCCGGCGATGCGGATGTGCCACCGAGCGCGGCGAGCCGCTGTCTGACGCTGGTAGAGCACCTCGCGATAGAGTCCGTGGGTGAAGACATAGAATGCCGAGTGGCTTCCGTCGGGCAGCTCATCCTGGCCCGCGCGCTCCAGCAGGTAGGAGCTGCGCGCCAGTCCATCACAGGCTTCCTCGATCTCCGCCGCATCGCGATCGAGTGCCGCCGCCACGGCCCAGGCGGGAAACGCGAAGTTCATCAGGCTGCCCGCTTCCAGGATGCGCTGCTCTTCAGGAGGCAGGCGCTCAATTTCCAGCTCCACCATCTGCGAAAGCTCTTCGGGCACACCGGCGTCGATTGTTTGCGAGGGGGCAGCCAGTTCCCAGCGCGCCGCATTGTTCGCGGGCCTGACTAAAATCCGCTGAGCGATCAAACGGCGCAGGATCAGGATGGCGAAGAGCGGATTGCCCTCTGCATGGCGGTGAACGAATGTGCCCAGCTCCGGCGAAAGGTCGTCTTGCCCCAGTTCCCTGGCGAGCACCTGCAGAACCGCGAACTTGGCGAGCGGCTTGAGAACAATCTCCGCGCAGAGGCGCCGCATCAGCAGGTCCTGCTTGAGGGCCTTGAGCGGATGCCCGGCCGTCAGGCATAGCGGCCTGTATGTGACCAGGATCAGCAGTTTTGCCGGCGCGCGCCGCCGCGCCAGAGCCGAGATCAGGTTGAGCGTGTCGTGGTCGGCCCATTGCGCATCTTCGAAGAGCAGGATCAGCGGCTTGTCGGCCGCCAATTCTTCGAGCGCCGCGCACAGATTGCCGGTCACGCGCTCCCGCGCCGCAGGGTGCGTGACGGAGTCAGCCGAAGCTTCCGGATGGCGGCCAAGCGTGACCAACCACTCGGGCGCCATCCGGGCCAGAACGCGGCAGGCCGCCTCGCCGTGGGGCGATGCGCAGAGGTGGCTCAACGCCTCCATCACGGGATAGAACTGCTCTTTGCCGCCGAGACCCGGTACGCACTGACCGCGGGCCAGCGCGGCCGCCAGCGCGGAAACTGCCTGCGGGGTAAAGGCATCAACCAGCGCGGTCTTTCCCATACCGGCCTCACCAGAGATCAGCACCACGCGCCGCTCACCGCCGGCCACCAGCGGAATCTCAGCTTCGAGCAGCGCGCGCTCTTCGCCGCGGATCGAGATTCCCGCGCCATGCGCTTTCTCCGGGGCTGGTCCCATTGCGGACCGCAGGGGCCCGGCCGCTTCCGTCACGGCGGCCATGAAGCAGTAGCCGCGCTTGGGCAGGGTCTGAATGAATCGGGGCTGGCCGGCATCGTCGCCCAGAATCTTGCGCAGCTCCAGCATGTAGGTGCGCAGCACCTGAGGCTGTACGAACGTGTTGGGCCACAGAGCGTCCAGCAACTCGTCGTGGGTAATCAGCCGGCCGGGATGCTCGACCAGGTAACGCAGCACGGCGAAAGGTTTCGGCTGCAAGGCGATCTGTACGCCATCCTGCCAAAGACATTCATTCGCCATGTCCAGCTTGAAAGACGCAAACTGCTTCAAGACGGTTTGACCTCCTGCGGACACAAGTGCCCCGGTTTGATTGAGCAAGCGGAGTTTCGCTGAACGGCATGGCGTGCAGAAATCTCAGCTGCCTATGGGGAATCTCTTCAATCGTGCATCCTGCGCCCGGCGCGCCTCCGCGGATTGCCGGACACCGCTGTCGTTACCCGAACAGCATCGTCCTCTCCGGGCGGATACACAAGAAGAATACGCCGGAGTCCGCCCCCTGGTTCATGCGGGTCCCTCTTGAGCAACTCTTCGTCGGGATCGTCGGGCGGGTATTCTCGCAGCGACCCAGGCGGCAAGAGAAAACCAGATGGGGCGGGCCGGCAGCCAGGCCTGCAAAGCCGAGGGTGCGCGGCGGCGCTTATTGCATGGGTATGTTGAGGCTGGCGAAGAGGAACGCCATGGTGTCGGCCTGTTCGAGCAGGGCTTCGCTGACGTCGGTGCTGAAGCCGTGTCCGGCGTTGGCGTTGGTGAGGAGCAGGATGGGGTACTTGCTGACGGTAGCGGCCTGGAGAGCGGCGGTCATTTTGCGGGAGTGGGCGGGATTGACGCGGTGGTCGTTGTCGCCCGTGATGAAGAGGACGGCGGGGTAAGCGGTGCCGGGCGTGACGTGCTCGTAGGGCGAGTAGGCGAAGAGAGCGTGGAACTGCTGAGAGTCTTTGACGGTGCCGTACTCGGTGACATTGAAGGAGCCGTTGGGGTCGAGTTCGTTGCGCAACATGTCATAGATGCCGACGATGGAGACGATGGCGCGGAAGAGCTGAGGGTGCTGGGTGATCATGACGCCCATGAGGAGGCCACCGTTGCTGGCTCCCTCGGCGGCGAGGCGGGCCGAAGACGTGTAGTTGTGCGAGACGAGGAATTGGGCGCAGGCGGCGAAGTCGTCAAAGTCGTTCTGCTTGCGGGTCAACATGCCGGCCTGGTGCCAGTCTTCGCCGAACTCTCCGCCGCCGCGGATGTTGGCGATGGCGAAGACCGCGCCGTGATCGAACCAGGGGCGCCAGCGGGCCGCGAAGAAGGGCGTATAGCTGATGCCGAAGCCGCCGTAGCCGGTGATGAGCGCGGGGTTGGAGCCGTCAAGCTTGGTGCCCTTGCGCAGGAGGATGGTCATGGGGATGCGGGCGCCGTCTTTGGAGGTAGCGAAGACGCGCTCGACGGAGATGTCGTCCATGGGCGTGTCGCTGATTTCGTGAAAGGGAAGCGCGGCGGGGTCGCCGGAGCCGTTGGTGCGATACCACTGTTGCGGTGTGGTGTAGGTGGTGGCGGCGAAGAGGAAGGCGCGGTCGCCATCGGGGACGAACGGGCCGATGGAGGCGACGGGCGGTGTCTTGACGTCCGCGAGGCGCTGGCCGGTGAGGGTGTAGGCGCGAATCTCCTCGGGGCCGCCGTGGATGATGGTGAGGTAGAGGCGGTCCGCGGTGATCAAGATGCGGTCCGGGTCAGTGCCTGCGCCTTCGATGCTGGCGTCACTGGCGGGGACGATGCGTTGAGCGTGGTCGAGGCGGTCTTCGTTGGCGGGGATGTGGAGGACTTCGCCCAGGTTGGAGTTGCGGCGGCTCAAGAGCCAGAGGCTGTTGTCCTGACCGAAGGTCGCGTAGATGATCTTGTCGGTGAACTGGGTGATGGGATGGATTTTGCCGTCGGGGGTGAGCAGAAAATGCTCGAACTGGCCGCCGTCTCCGTTGGCGACGGAGATGATGAGGCGGGTGTGGTCGGGTGAGGGGGCGAAGGTGGTTTCGGCGACGCGGGGGAAGTCTTTGCCGAGGATGTAGAGGTCCTGCGAGGGCGGGTTGCCGAGCTTGTGGAAGTAGACCTGCTGGAAGAAGTCCATGTCAGCGGCGGGACGCTCGCTGCCTTGCGGATAGCGAGTGTAGTAGAAGCCGGAGGAGTCAGCGTTCCAGGCCATGTCTCCGCCGCCGGTGGCGAAGCTGACGCGGGGTACGATGTCGCCAACCTGGTGGCCGGTGGCGGTGTCAATGACGTAGAGGGAGCAGTCCTCACTGCCGCCGGTGGACAGGGCGAGGCCGGCGAGTTTGCCGTCGGGAGAGACTCTGAACCAGTCCACCTGAAAGATGGTGTTGGGGAGAAAGGTTGCGGCGTCGAGGAGGGTGCGCTCGGAGGCCATGGAGTCGGGCGAGGAGAAGACGACGAGGCGCGGGGCGGGCTTGCCGGGGTCGTAGCGCAAGGCGAATAGGCGGCCGTTTGAGACGCGGAAGGCGGTGTAGACGGTGTGAGCCTTCTGCATGCGCTGCTTGAGCTCGTCGAGGATGGGGTTACGCTGGGGGAGCTTGTCCAGGTAGGCGGCGGAGTATGCGTTTTGCGCGGCGACCCACTGCTTGACCTCGGGCGAGGAGCCATCTTCGAGCCAGCGGTAGTTGTCCGTGATGTGGCTGTTGAAATAGGTATCGACGACGGGGCGCTGGGGCGTGGGGGGCGGCGCGGGCAAGGATGCCTGCCGGGGCGCGGTCTGGGTGAAGGCAACAGCAGCGGAGAGGAAGAGCAGAGCAGCGGGGACTTTTCGCACCAGGGCGTCTCCTCGAATGGGATGTTAGGCGATGCTATCACTGGGGAGATGGGTTTGCGCTATTCCCATTCCTGTCGTCCGCGGATGCTTGAGGGCGGGGTGACTTTGGACCGATCCCCGAAAGCGAAACATGGGGCGCCCGGCTCAATGGCGGGGATCCTGCCTGGCTAGACTTTGTTTTGTTCGCGGTGTGTGCGGGAGTGGGTAGAATGGAAGCCAATCAGCACAGGCTCGGGGCCAGCCCGAAGAAGATGGAGGCGGCATGAAGTTCACGATGCGCTCGATAGCGAAGTTTATTGATCCTGAATCGGACCGTGCGGACCGGCGGCCGGCGGAGGCGTTTGCGGCCTACTGGTGGGACGGTTCGGGGGTGCGGGAAGACGCGGTGCGGGATGTGAGCTCGACCGGCGTGTTTGTACTGAGCCGTCAGCGGTGGGAGCGGGGCGATGCAGTCTGGCTGACGCTGCAACGGAGAGGCGCGGTGGAGCTGCTTCCTGAGCGGCGGATGACGATGCAGGGGAAGGTAATGCGCGTGGCGGCGGATGGCGCGGGATTCCTGTTTGTGTCGACGGCAGACGCGGAGGCGCGGGCGTGGGAGGCGGTGGTGGAGCGCGTGCTGGAGTTGATCGCGGTGCATGAGATGGAGGGGCTGGTGAAGGCGGTCGATGCGATCGGCTTTCTGTGCCAGATTTGTCCCACGGCGGATTCGATTCGGGGAATGATGAGCGAGCGGTTGAGCAGTGTTCGAGCGGAGCGGGCGGTGGAGATTCTGCTGCAGGCCAAGAGCCTGTTGCGGGGCGAGGCGGATGCGCAGCGACTGCGCGCGCCGACGGGACTGGTGGAGCGGATTCTGGAGAGCGGGTCCAACGCCGAGGAGGACATACTGCGGCCATACTGGGCGACGCTGCTGGCCCGGAGCTGCACGGTGGACGGGCACGACAATTCGATGCTGCCGTTGGTTCAACTGCTGGGGCAGCTGCTCGGATCGCATGTGCGAGTTCTGGCCCATGCCTGCGAGGAGGCGCAGAAATCGCCGTCTGCGGCTGGTGCGGCGAGCGCGGCTCCGCTGGAGTGTGAGCTGGGGAAGATCATGGAAAGCACGGGGATGCGCGATTTGCCGATTCTGAAGAGCATTGACCAGCTGGGGGAGATTGGTCTGCTGGAAAAGCACGAGCAGTCGGGTCGCGCCACGCCGGAAGTAAAGGTGGCTATAACGCCGACCCGTCTGGGGCTCGCTCTCCACGCGCATTGCCGTCGGCACCGGGGAACGGTGGCGGAGTTTTACGGTCTGGTGACGGCGTAGGCGGCGGCCGAGCCGGGGGCATGCAGCTCCTGAATAGCGGCGCGGAGTCGGTGGGTGAGCTCGTCGGTCTGGCGGATGGTCATGCCTGTGGTGGGGATGGGTTCGCCGACGATGAGGGCGACCGGACCGGGATAGAAGTGCCTGGTGTGGATGGGCAATAGGTCATAGACGCCGCAGAGGGCGATGGGAACCAGGGGCACCTGTGCGCGGATGGCGAGATAGGCCGCTCCGGAGAGGAATGGCTGGAGCGATCCGTCCGGCGTTCGACCCCCCTCAGGAAAGACGAAGAGCGGCATGCCGTCACGAAGTGCCTTGGCAGCCCGGCCGAGGCTGGAGAGCGTGGCGCGAGGATTGTCCGTGTTGATGGCGATCTGGCCGGAGCGGTTGAGATGCCAGCCGATGAAGGGGAGCGTCCATAGCTCAGTTTTGGCGAGGATGCGGAACTGGAAGGGCAAGGCCGCGAAGATAACGGGCGTATCCATATAGGACGTGTGGTTGGCGGCGTAGACGGCGATGGGATGCCTGCGGAGGATTTCCGCGCCGTGGACGGTGAGGGGCGAGGCGGAGATGGCCAGGCAGCCGCGTGCCCAGAAGCGGGCGATGCGATGCTGGAGGCGGCCTTTCCGATCAAAGACGGAGACGAGCAGCGAGAGGGTGCCGCAGAGGGCGGTGAAGGTGAAGAAGAGCGGAGCGTGGAGGAGATTGCTGCGCCATCGGTAGAGGCGCGGCAGGGGTTCAGGCGGGCGGGTTCTGAATGTGGAGCTCATGGGTGCAGGCTTGCGGGGCGCGGGGTTTGGGCGAGGAGCAGACTGCGAGCCTCGCCGACGAGATAGACGGAGCCGGAGACGACGATGAGGGGCGCTGACGGCGCTTTGCCTGCGGCGAGCTGAAGGGCTTCATCAACGGAACCGGCGGCGATGGCGGGGGTGCCGGTGGCTTGAGCGGCGGCGAGCAGGTCTGGGATGGGCGTGGCGCGGGCACTGTGGATGGGCGCGAAGACGATGCGGTCAAAGAGGGGAAAGAGAATCTGCGCCATCTCGGCGAGGGGCTTGTCGCGCAGGCAGCTGAAGACGAGGACGCGCGAAGGCGCGGCGGCGAGCTCGTCGCGGAGGCCTGCGCGGAGAGCCCAGGCGCCGGCGGGATTGTGTGCGACGTCGAGGACCCATTGCGTGGGGGCGTGCGTATTGGGATCGTGGGTCAGGATGGACTCAAGCCTTCCGGGCCAGGAGGTGGCGCGGACGCCGCGCTCGATGGACAGCGGGGTGATGGGCAGGGCGTGGGCGGAAGCGAGCTCGACGGCGGCGGCGATGGCGAGGGCGAGGTTGCGATGCTGATGCGCGCCGTGGAGGGGCGAGTGGATCTGGATTGCAGTGCCGAGGACCTCGATGGCGTAAGGCGATTTGGGGTCCGCGGCGGGCACGGGCGGCATGAAGGCCGCGGCGTTGACGGCGCGGACATCGAGCTGAGTGGCGATTTCGCCGAGGGTCTGGTTGGCCTCAGGGTGCTGGGGGAGGGTGACGAGGGTGCCGTGGGAGCGGAGGATGCCGGCTTTCTCGCGGGTGATGGCGGCGATGGTGGAGCCGAGCCACTCGGTGTGGTCGAGGGAGATGTCGGTGATGACGGAGAGTAGCGGATGAACGATGTTGGTGGCGTCGAGGCGGCCGCCCATGCCGACCTCAAGAACGGCGACGTCAATGGCCTGCTCAGCGAAGTGAAGGAGGGCCATGGCGGTGAGGGTTTCAAAGAAGCTGGGCATCTGCGCAAGCGTTCCGGCGCGGACGAGCTGCTGCGCAGTGTCATGGACGCGGAAGTAGAGGCGGGCGAAGTCGTCGTCAGAGATTTCAACGGCGTTGATGCGGATGCGCTCGTTGGGGCGCTCGAGGTGGGGCGAGGTGTAAAGGCCAGTGCGGAGGCCTGACTCCTGCGCAATCGAGGCCAGGGTAGCGGCGGTGGAGCCTTTGCCGTTGGTGCCGGCGATGAGGACGGAGGGAAACCGCTGGTGGGGATTGCCGAGTTCGACGAGAAGGACGGCGATCTCGTCGAGCGAGAATTTACGACGGGCGTGGCCGGGTTGGGTGTAGAGCTCGGGCGCGAGTGCGCTGAGCTGATCGATGGCCGCGGAGTAAGACATGGAAAGACCAGTATAGAAGGACAGGGGCGCATCGTCAGAGAGCGGCGCCGGCGCGGGCTTTGCGGTGCGAAGGCCGGGTGCGCGCAGCGAGGGCACTTCCCAGTTAATAGAGAATTGCACGAGGGGAGTGGTGAATTGATGCCGGCGCGCATCGGCGATGAAGGATAATGGCTTTTGGGCGGAGATGGATTGCCCGGTCATTTCTTATCATGCGCATGCCTGCTCCATCCCTGCCTCCCGGCCAGCCTGAACCCCAGTGGCTGAGCAGGGCGCTTTTTGTGGAGCGGGTGAGCCTGGGAATGGTGTTGTTCGTATCGGTCGGCTCGCTGGCGGCGTGGCTTTTTCCCGCGGTGGGCGAATCTCTCCCTCTGGCCGTGACACAGATGAACATTCCGCTGGCTGTGGCGGCGCAGTTCTGCGCGCTGAGTCTGCTGATGTCGGAGACGGGAACTCCACCGCTGCTGCTTCGCATCAGCCGCGGCGTCGCATTGACGGCGGTGGTGATTGCCGCGACGATTCTGGTAGGAAGCGCGCTTCCGGTCGCAGAGGTAAAAGAGTTTTTGCATCTGGGCGGACAAGCGGAGTTGAACGCCGGATCTCTGTCTCCGCTTTCGGCGTCGGCTTTTCTGTTTCTGTCTGTCGTGATCCTGATGGTGCTGGGCGAGGGCAAGGTTGTGCGCCGCGCGGCAGACATATTTGTGTTTGGACTTTGTCTCTTCGCTCTGGTGCTGGTTTCACAGGATATGTTTGGCGTGTTCGGGGTATTCGGCTTGACGGCCGCGGACCTGATCTCGGCGCAGGTACTGTTTTGCCTGGTGCTGCTGACGGTGGTGGTGACGCTGCGGCAGGCGCGGGGCGGCGTGTTCGCGATCTTTCTGGGCGGCGGTATCGGGAGCAGGATCGCGCGGGGGTTTGCGCCGGTTCTTCTGCTGTGGCCGTTTGTGAGGGAGGTTGGGGAGACGCAGATCGGGTTTCAGCAACTGATTCCGGCGCATTTTGCGACCGCAGTGCTGACCGCGCTGGCGGTGGCGACGTCGCTCCTCTTTCTTCTGTTTCTTGCCTGGCGCATCAACGACATGGAGACGGATATCCATGACCTGACGCTGCGCGACGACCTGACGGGGCTCTACAACATGAGGGGATTCTACCTGCTGGGGGAGCAGACGCTTCGGCTGTCGCAGCGCGCGCAGTTACCGTTCTCCGTGCTGTTTCTCGATCTGGACGGGTTGAAGCAGATCAACGACGAGCTGGGGCACAACGCGGGCTCAGCTTATCTGAGAGAGACCGGGGAACTGATCGTAGAGAACTTTCGCGAGGGCGACGTGAAGGGGCGGTTTGGCGGGGACGAGTTTGTGGTAGCGGGCCAGTTCAGCATGGTGGGGATCGAGGTCGCCGCACAACGCCTGGAGGCGATGGCGGCTGAACGCAGCGCGGCAGCGGGACGGCGGTTTCCGCTGAGCTTCAGCATCGGGCATGTGACGGCGGAGTACTACTCGACGGAGACGCTGAAAGAGCTGATCAAGCGCGCGGACGAAAAGATGTACGAAGAAAAGCGACGCAAAAAAGTGGAGCGGCAGTGAGCGGAGGAGTGGGCGGATGAAGTGCGGTCCCAGGTCTCAAAAGCGCGATCTACTTCATCACGGATAAAGACCTCTCCGTTGGGGCCCGGAACTTCGGGATCCATCTCGGCTGCCGCTGGATTTTCATCAAAAGATGCCGGTCACGGGCCGCACGACAGCCGCATGCGCTTGAAGCGGCACGTCCTCTAATAGAGGATCTTTGAATCCGTGCGGAAGATGTGATAGCGCGTGAAAGAGATGTCGTCGACGATCTGCGTTGCAGGCCCATAGATGTGCATCAGGCTGAACTGGCTGCTGATAAAGCCTCGCCCGGTGGAGATTGCGACCCCCCTCAACGGGCAGGTATACGGCTTGTTTCCTATCTTCACGACGCCGTACTCCACCATCAGGTCAGATTGATTGACAGGCAAATTCGGATCGAGGTCGGCGTGAAGCGTCAGGCGAAGAATCGTGCCTTTATCCGGGTCTACCGCAATGGTGCCGTGATAAGGGGCCAGCTGATGGTACATGGTCACCTTCTCTGTTCCGGAGAGGCTTCTAAAGCTCACCTCGTAGTGTGATTGATCTTTGGGCACGACAAAGGCGAAGACTGCTTCCTGGCCGGCAGCTCCGGTTTCCCAATGACTCCACTGCAAGCTGTTGCGGACAGCGTCTCCAACCACGGTCGCGAGAATGGGGCCGAACGTGCCATAGGTATGAAGGCTGCCGGTGTTGTTCTGCGCAGCGGAATTGGCAGCGCTTTCAGGATGCAGAACCTCTTTGCCGTCGCGGAAGTAGATGGTCGCCGAGCTTGTCGCAAAGGCCGACCAGGCGGGCCCCTCGGCTCTTTTTATACCGAGAATGCTCTTTTCAAGCGTGGTTATTTTGTACTCGGTGTCGGTTTCGGTCGCAAAGAAGTTCGGGAGGCGATTGATCGTGTGGAGAGCATACTCCACGGTTAGCGACCAGATGCGTTGCTGCTCGTCGAAAGCCGGCACCTGGGTTGAGGGAATCTCCGCGGCAGGCGGATCGAGAAAGGCCGAATGATCTGCGAGTGCGACCAGCGCCTGGCGCGACTTAGGTCCGGGCATGTTGCGCCGCAGAGAAGCGAAGAGAGTTTGGCTTAGACGCTCAGAGAGCCGGAATGAGGAGAGATCGACCGCGATCTGTTCATCTGATTTTTTCCGCGCGTCGCTCATGCGGCGTTGCAACTCGGCGACGGGGATTGACTCGAGCGGCTGAGGCGTAGCGGCATCGTTGGCGGGCGGGGTTTCGGGCGCACGGGCGATGGCTCCGGGTCCGGGCGCCGCAGGGGCGATGCCGGGAGGGTCGTAATAGGCAACAGACGTGTGCGCGGTGACATCCGGCCTGTCGATGCGAACCTGAATGCTGTGATAGGGCAGTCTGGGCTTCGCGGGGGGTGCGACATAGGCAAGTGAATAGAACAGGCCCGCGTCCTTGAGGTATTGATCGATCTGGTCCGCGACAGGGATATTTGAATTGGATTCGCTGAGCAGGGTGCGACCGCCGGACTCGAAGGCCAACGTGGATAACCGCAGGTTTGCACTGTTCACTTTGCCGGGCGATTGTGGCGGCAGGATGGGGGCGCTGCGAAAGGCAGGAGCGAAGAGAAAGCCGCCGAAGAGTGTGATTTGCGCGGTTCTTAGGCCGTTAAGCAGTACCTCGATGTCGTTGAACTCCGACGTCTGGCTGAAAGGTGAGACGTAGACGGAGGCTCCCAATGCAGGAGGAAATGCAATCCAGCCGGGACCAAGCCAGAGGAGCAGCTTTCTGCCCGGCACGGGAGTCTCCTGCTGCGTGATGCTTGCGAGTGCGGAGATGGATCGAATGAAGCGGTCGAGAGGCGCCAGAGTCCGGCCGGTATGCACATTTTCCACTTTCGCAGCGAGGGCGTTGCCGTCGGTTGTGGGAGGCGACGGCACATCAATGCCGTGGTCGCTGAGGATCACAATCGACGCAGGATGGGCGAGCCGGCCCTGATTGCGGCGAAGAAAGTCCTCAACGCCTTGCTGGACACGGTTGAACTCGATGCCATCCAAATTGAGGCTGTCGATCAGCAGCAGCACCTGCACCGGGGTATCGGGCTTGTTGGCGTCATCATAGGCGGCATAAGAAACAAGCCGCTGCGGCTGGCCGTTGTCGAGGATCGTAAAGTCCTGCGGGTTGAGGCCGGAGACCGGTTCGCCTTGCGCGTCGGTTACGGTGACAGTGAGCGCAACGCGGGCCGCAGGCGGGGTCGCGGGTTGGGCCCGTACCGTTGCGGCGAGCACAAGACAGCAGAGAGCAACAGAGCAAGGCGACAGGCTCGAACAGCGCATCGCAAGAACTGTAGCGCGAAGGGGCGGCACGCGCCAGTCAACGATGGTCGAAGTGCCGGTGCGGGGGAACCTGGATACGGCGGGATGCGACGGATGCGATGAGGGAGCGGCAGGGTGGCGTCGGTGATGCGATCATCCCCGGTCCCCAAATGCGAGGGACCGGGGGCACCCTCAATTGAATAATCTGTCACAAGATCGTGGCCACCCGCCGATGGGGGGAAGGTAGGGGCGGCTTACGCGGGGTGGATTGGTATGTCAGGTCTCAAAAGCGAGGCCTGAGGCATCCGGCTCGAACAGGATTCGCGTTCTCCCGCACTGGAGAACCCGGCGATAAGTCGGGAGTCAGAAGCTCACGTCACCCAGAGAGCCGACGACTTTACTTGTAAGACGAAGGTGGGACGCATTCTCGAAAATTTCGTCTTCAACCCTGTCCGTGAGGAGCACCGCATGGGGAGGACGTATAACCGAGACGGACTGTGAGTTCTCTGGAACATTGTCCCACATGAACCTGAACTGCAGACCGGGGGTACAAAACGCGACAGCAGAAATGTCGGGAACGTTCGGGCTCGACTTCTGCATCGGTGTGGGAAAGACACATTGGGGACGCGGATGCTGTCCCGCCGAGACACTGATCAAAAGCGACGTACGGGCCGGAAACGGACCGATACCGAGCAGGAAGCGGCGTAGCTGGCCCTCAACAAGCGGAGACAATGGTGCTGGCGTCATCAAGTGCTTCGATCCACCCCAGTCGTGAACAGAAGCCCGCCAGAAAACGCTCGCAGCGAAATAAATCAGCTTCTCCATGTCGAAGGCTGGGTCGTGGGGCGCCTTGCAGATAATGCCCGATGGGATCTCGCTCTTAACTGAGGACCGTAATAGCGCATCACGTAGCGGGAATTTGCCGCTCCGCTTCGGACTGTTCCTCAAAACCCAATCCTCTCCATTTTGCTCGAAGATCAACTCGCACCTGCAACACAGGAGGTAATCGCTGACTTGCTCACTGCTCTGTACCGTCGCGGCAGCGGTGACCAGGATGGGATGACGGATCACGTGGTCAGGTTCGCGCAGAGCCTTGTAAACGCCCTTTGGGATCAGGTGGCTATCCCGAAGCTCTGCATTCTGATGACACAGCGCACAGACCCCTTCCGGCATGTTGGCAGGTCCTCTGCTCTGGATGATACCGCCTGTACTTCGGACCTGTGGTGCAGTTGGGGTGCCATTGAATTGTTAACAGCAAACGGGCATCAAGCAAGTCTCAGCTGCGGCTCGTCAAATTAGCGGCCATCTAACTCGTGTAGATTTGCGACGGGTCTTCACGGCTGGAGGAGCAGTTCGAGGGCGCGGCGGGCGTTTTGGAGGCAGGTGCGGGCTTCGGTTTCGGCGAGCAGGCCCTGGTGGACGGCGCGTTTGCCGGTGTCATTGACCTTGTTGGCGACGGCAGGGAAGTCAGGGTGGATGCCGGTGAGCCGGAGGTTGTTATTGACCTCATGGAGCAGGTTGCCGAGGGTGGCGGCGTTGCGGTAGCGGGTGCGGATGAGGCGGGTGAGCTGCGCGGGAAGCTTCTGCTTGATGGCCTCCTCGAGGACCGACCGGCACATCACGGCGCACGCGGTGAAGAGGCCGTAGAAGTAGCAGCGGGTGGCCTCGTCTAGGTAGCGGTCGGCCTCCTCACTGCTGGGCGCGGCGACGACGCACTCGCGGAGGTGCGTGGCGCGCTGGACGGCGGGCTCGACGTGGTCGAGAAGTTCGAGGGCGAAGGCGGTGCGGAGCAGATCGTTCTGCTGGGCGTCGAGGGCGCGCTGGACCTGCTGCCATGCGGGAGTGGAGCGGCCGGCGGGCTGGAGGCGGGTGAGCGAGGTGAGGCGGAGCCGAGCATGCTCGACAAAGCCGAGATGCATTTGGCGGGCAAGCTGCTCCCAGCCGGCGATGAAGGCTTCAGGGTCGTGGCGATAGCGCGTGCGGAGCTCGTCATACACAACGGGCGGCAAGGCGGAGCGCAACTGCGCGAAGCGGCCGCTGCGAGCGAGCTCGGCGATGGCGAGGCAGAACTCGCGGCCGGGGGCTTGCGCGGCGGAGAGCGCGAGGAGCTGCCGGCGGAGGGTGTGGAGCGGAATGGGCATGGCGCGGGCTGCTTGGGTCCTGCTTTGATTGTGCGGGCAGGGGCGGCGTGTGCGTGCGCGATGGGTAGCGGATTTGGGCGGCGATGTGCCGGATGGGGATGGGGTGCTGGATTGGGAATGATCGGGCAGCTGCGGTTGGGTGGCGGAGTGGGACTGCGCGTTCCCACCGCAGGCGGTGCGCGGCGGTGAAGGCGGGTGTGGGGCCGTTGCCGATGGGCAAGGCCTTACTGTTCGAGGGGCAGGTCGGCGGAGAAGATGTTGAGCGGGGTGAGGCCGCGCTGCCTTAGGGAGCGGATGCTGAGTGCGTCGTGGCGCTTGGCGAGGCGGCGTCCGTTGTGATCCACGACGAGCGGGCAGTGGAACCAGGCGGGGCTGGGATAGCCGAGGGCGCGGTTGAGCAGGATCTGGCGGGCGGTGGACTTGAGGAGGTCCGCGCCGCGCACGACTTCCGTGATGCCCATGGTGTTGTCATCGACGACGCAGGCGAGCTGATAGCTGGGGATTCCATCGCGGCGCCAGACGACGAAGTCGCCGAAGTCGACGCCTGCGGTGAAGCTTTGTGGGCCGAGGTTGAGGTCGTGAAAGGTGACGACCTGGCCGGGCGTGACGCGGAATCGCCAATTGAAGCCGAGGGGATGGCCCTGGGGGATGGGCGGGAGCGGGTTTCTGGGCCGGCAGGAGCCTGGATAGATGGGTTCGTCGTCGTCGCCGGCGGTAGTGGGCTCATGGGGCGCGGTGAGGGCGGCGGCAAGGTCTTTGCGGGAGCAGTGGCAGGGGTAAAGGAAGCTGCCGAGGAGCAGGCGCCGCCAGGCATCGATGTAGGCGGCGTGGCGCTGGCTCTGGAGGTAAGGCGCGCGAGGACCGCCGACGTCCGGCCCCTCATGCCAGCGGATGCCGAGCCAGAGGAGATCTTCGATGGCGGCGGCGGCGAACTCTCCGCGGCTTCGCTCGGGGTCAAGATCTTCAATGCGCAGGATGATGGCGCCCTGGGCGTCGCGGGCGCGCTGAAAGGCCTTCCAGAAGGTGCGGGCGTGGCCGATGTGGAGATAGCCGGAGGGTGAAGGCGCAATGCGGCCGCGATAGTCGGACTCCGGCGGGGGTGGAGCGATTCTTGCCACGGTGCTACCAGTGTAATCAGACGGTCAAGGGGCAGGGGCGGCGGAATGGGTGTCTGCTACTGGGCGGAGCCGCAGCAGCGTTTGAATTTTCTGCCGCTGCCGCAGGGGCAGGGGTCGTTGGGGCGGGCGTGGGTCATGGCGGAGCGTGCATCCTGGGCGGCGACCCATCGCATGACGTTGGCGGGCGGGCGCTGGGCGGCGAGTTCGGCGGCCATGAAGCGCATGGCGGGGTCGACGTGATGAAAGAAGAGCTTGTAGCCGGCGCAGAGGTAATTGAGGCCCAGCTCGCCGTCGGGCGTCGAGAGGAAGCGGTGCTTGGGGCACTCGCCGTTGCAGGCGAAGCGGACGTCGCACTGGCGGCAGTAGCGGGGCAGCGTGGACTGCTTGGCTTCGCCGAATTCGTGTTGTTGTTGTGAGTCGACGAGCGAGGCGAGCGGGGCCTGCATGATGTTGCCGAGGCGGTGCTCGGGATAGACGAAGTGGTCGCAGGAGTAGAGGTCGCCGGAGTGCTCGATGGCGAGGGCGGAGCCGCAGGTGCGGCGAAAGACGCAGAGGCTCGGCTCCATGCCCATCCATATCTCAAGGCAGACATCGAAGAGCTGCACATAGGTGCGGCCCACGTCGTTGCGCACCCACTCGTCAAAGATGGCGGAGAGGAAGCGGCCGAACTGCAGCGGCTGCACGGACCAAGGCGCGACCTGCGCCTCACCGCTGAAGCTGGGCGCGATGAGTTGCAGGCCGTCGGCGGTGGTGTGGTGCGCGACGCGCTCGACGATGGGGATGAACTGCATGAAGCCGCTGCCGGCGTCGCGGAGGAAGCGGTAGACCTCGAGAGGCGCGTCGGCGTTGGCGCGGTGAACGGTGGTGAGGGTGTTGAATTCGACGCTGTGGCGCTTGAGGGTCTCAATGCCGCGCAGAACATGGTCGAATGTGGGCTGGCCGCCTTTGTCGACGCGGTAGGCATCGTGGAGATGGCGGGGGCCGTCGATGGAGATGCCGATGAGGAATTGATGCTCGCGGAAGAAACTGGCCCAATCGTCGTTGAGGAGGACGCCGTTGGTCTGGAAGGCATTGGCGATCTGTTTGCCGTTGGCGTATTGCTGCTGCAACCGGACGATGTTGCGGAAGTAGTCGACGCCGAGGAGGGTGGGCTCGCCGCCCTGCCAGGCGAAGGAGATGACGGGAGCGTCCTGCGC
>JAKBHH010000046.1 GCA_021836865.1 Acidobacteriota bacterium | reverse complement strand
TCCGCAAAACATGCAGCCGCTACCAGGCCCACATACCCGGAACCAACCACCGCAATCGAAACTTGCTTCGCCATTCGATTTCCTTTCTAAAGTTAAGCCGTCTGCAAAACAACAAGTAAGCCGGTGAATGTTGCGCCGTGATTCTACTGCAACTATAGTCTTGCGCCACGCCTCTCATCTGACGATGAGAACTGGTGGCGACGCCGCGCAAGCCAAGGACCACGATGCCGGTGCTGGAACTTCAGTTGAACGGGGGGACCGATGTGTTAGTACCCACTCTCCGGCGTGTGATCCAGTTCACCGGCCGGCGTCGGCAAGCAACTTCGATAGCGCCAGAGCAGGGGCAGCAGTTGCATCGCCGACCAGTATCGCGGAACATAGCGCTGCGGCGAGGAGAGGCAACGGAAGAGCCATCCGAGATACAAGCGGTCCGCCCACTCCGGAATGTGAACCTGATCGCCGCTCAGAAATGCGATGGCTGCGCCGATGCAGTGAATCGCGGGCAGGTAGGTCAGGTGCGACTTGAGATACAGTCCCAGGCGTTCCTGCGTTCCCCCTCCCACGGTGACGACAACATGTTGCACATGGAGCTGCTCAATCTTTTGCAGAAGTTCGGGGTCCTCAATCTCCTCGCCGTACATGGGCGCGTGGTAGACGCATTCCTCCGGTACGATCACACCCTGGGTGCGCAGCCAGTTAAGATTCTTCTGCGCGCTCTGCGCCCCGGCCATCACCCAGAAGGTACTGCCCGGCCGGCGCACGTCCTCTTGCAACAGGAGTTCGCGCAGGTATTTGAGGCCGGAGAGTCTCTCGATTGAATCGCCTTCCAGAAAATTCCACGCCACGACCATGAATGCCGAGTCCGTGATCACCATGTCCGCATGAAGGAGCGCATCCCGATAACCCTTGTTGGCCGGCAAATCTTTCAGCGCGGGAGCCGCAGGCACCACCAGAAGCCCGCCGCGCCCCATCCGCTCGATTGCACCACCCACTTCGCCAACATAAAAGTTGATACCGAGTATCTTTCGTTCCGCCCGCGAATGGACCATCCCGGAGTCTCCCTCTACCTAAGCAAACTACCAGAGGACCATACGTCGCGCGATGCCGGCGATCACGAATAGCAAAGCGATTGAACGTCAGGCCACACAGGACTGCGCGTAAGCTTCAAACAGCGCCGGTAAATGATCTACGCCGATATTGAAGACGCGATGCAACGGTCCGCGGCCCAGAACAATCGCGATGAGGGTTAGAACCAGTGTCTTTGCATTGGCGCAGCGCAGTTCGCCCCTCTGAATCCACGGATCGAGATAGCGGGCAATGACTTCGACCTGCTCCCCCAGATGTCGACGCAGCAGGGGATCGAGTTCATCGCTCAACTCAAGCGCGCTGAAGCCCAGCAGGCGAAGCAGTTGCGGTTCACGCATGAGAGTTGTCGCAATCAGGTCAAACGCGCCGGCTAACGCGGCCCTGCCGGATTGGGCTTCAGCCAGGTGCGTCAGCAACTCACCGCTCAAATGCACCCTCTGCACCTCTGCGCTCAAGACCGCCAGATAAAGGTCGCGCTTGCGCGGGTAATGACGATAGATCGTCACCTCGTTCACTTCCGCCGAGCCCGCGATCTCGCGCGTGCTTACCCCGTTGTAGCCAAATTGGGCGAAAAGTGCTGCCGCGGTCTTAAGGATGCGCTCTTCTGTTCCGCCGCGCGTTGAACCGGTTATTCCAGCCATATGCATTCCTTGCCAGGCAACCCTGGACATTTGTCTGATCGGCTGATTGCCCGGAGGCAGTTACGAAAACACAGTACGGAGAACGCACGAAGCATCGTCGGCGAACTGCGGAGGCTTTGAGACCAACGGGGGCACGTTGCAACGCTCATTCGGTGGTCCGGGCTTCGCAGCACGACCCGATTTTGCGGAGGATCAGGCTGGCGCGTTTGCCGGTGCTGCTTCGCAAAGGGAGACAGGCAACTCGGAGATTCTTGCCCGGTTCGTCCTAGGCCGGTCAGGTGCTTTGCTGCCAGGCACTGGGGAGCGGAGCAGCGAGATGCGGATCGAGGCTGCCAACCTCATTCATTGGCTCCAGATCCGCTTCGTTGACCTCTACTGCGATGCTCTGCAGAATCTGCTTCAGGGTAAGGACGACACGCAGACCATTCCGCCTGCCCACCACCACGCCTTCCATGCCGGCAAAAGCTCCGGCGCGAATGCGGGCCATTGAACCAACGGTTAGAAGCGGGTGAGGCTCTACCCGGCGCTCGATCAGGCCCTTG
Organism: Acidobacteriota bacterium; assembly: GCA_021836865.1. Classification (GTDB taxonomy): domain Bacteria; phylum Acidobacteriota; class Terriglobia; order Terriglobales; family Acidobacteriaceae; genus Telmatobacter. The sequence continues at coordinate 24,707 of JAKBHH010000046.1, read as the reverse complement.
CGCAGCGCCTCAACTGCACTGTCCGGCACCTGAGCCGGAGTGCCGCCCGCACCGTCCACCATGGCAAGAGCGCCCGGCACTCCGAGCACGTTGCCGCGCTCAGAGCGGCCGATACGCACAAAGAGGTAGCCGGGGAAGAGGGGCAGATCCAAGGTGACGCGGGAACCGTCGCGCCACTTGCGCTGAGATCGATAGAGAGGGAGATAGTGTTCGATCGCCCGCAAAGAAAGATGCTGCGAAACCTTCTTCTCATGGCGGCAGGCCGTGTAGACGGCAAACCAGTGTCGCATAGAGAAGGCTTCCGCATTAGCCGACGGGCTTGCCCTACCGATCGAGACCGCCAGCTCTGGCTTGAATTTTTGCAAGGCTCCGCCATCCTCACTTGGGTGAAGTGCTTTTCCACAGGGCTTACACCCCGCATCCAGAACCAAGGCCCACAATCATGTCAATTATCGATGAAAGCAGGTGCTTTCATCCCGTGGGCAGTCAAACTCAGAAGGGAGACAGCGCCTGCCCGCAAAGACAATATAGCAGCTTTGCACGCATCGTCCAGTGAATTTGCGTGTGCGCCAAAAGCATAATCCCATGGTTATTTTCAGATGATTGCAAGCAACCGCCAACATTTGTTCTGCATCGCAGGGCACGTCAGGGCGTCAGCCTTTCAGAACTTCCTTTACCTTCTCGACCGGCGTCCCGGAGTCCCGGCCTCAATTCGCCCTATGGTAGGCTCCATTTGGGGGATTTCGCCATGCAAAATGGCTTGCAGCCCACTGCCCGCGTCTATATGGACGCCAATGCCACGACGCCTCTTTTGCCGGAGGTAGTCGAGGCGATGCACCCTTACTGGATGGAGTTTTTCGGAAACGCCTCGTCGATCCACCTGGACGGGCAGCGGGCGCGCACGGCGGTGGACCATGCGCGGGAGGTCCTCGCCGAATTGTTTCAATGCCACGAGGCCGAGGTTGTCTTCAACTCGGGTGGCACAGAGGGCGACAATACGGCGCTCGTTGGGCTGCTGCGGCGCGGCGACCACCTGATCACGACCTCGATTGAGCACTCGGCGGTGCTGCAGACCGCTCACCGGCTGGCTGACCGCGGCGTCGAGGTGACGTTTGTCGACCCATTGCCCAGCGGGCTGATGGACCCGGCGACCATCCGGCAGGCGATTCGCCCGCATACCCGGCTCATCAGCGTGATGCTGGCGAACAACGAAACGGGCGTGCTGCAACCGGTGGAAGAGATCGGTCGGATTGCGGCCGAGGCCGGCGCGTTCTTTCATATTGATGCGGTGCAGGGTGCGGGCAAGGTTCCGCTGGACGTGCGGCGGATTGGGTGCCATCTGCTCTCGATCAGCGCGCATAAGATGCACGGGCCCAAGGGCGTGGGTGCGATGTTTGTGCGCCGGGGCACACCTGTCGAGTCGCTGCTGGTGGGCGGCAGCCACGAGCGCCGACGCCGCGCCGGCACCGAGAATGTGCCAGGCATTGTGGGACTGGGCAAAGCCGCCGAGTTGGCGATGAGAAGCCTGGAAGACGGCGCCTGGGACCGCGTAGCCGCGCTGCGTGATCGGCTTGAGACCGGACTCCTGCGCCTGCACGGAACGGGGTTGAACGGAACCGGCGGGGACGGCAAGCCGGTGGCGCGCGCGGCCAACACAACGAACCTCTGGTTTGACCAGGTGGAGGGTGAGGCCCTGGTGATTGCGCTCGACCTGAAGGGCGTTGCAGTCTCTGGTGGCTCGGCCTGCCACTCGGGCGCGACAGAACCGAGCCACGTGCTGCTGGCGATGGGTCTGGACAAAACGCGCGCCCGGGCCAGCCTGCGCTTCAGCCTGTTGAAGACCGCCACCGACGCCGATGTGGACCACGTTCTGCGCGTGGTGCCGGAGGCCGTAGAGAAGCTGCGCGCGGTGTCGCCTGTGGCTGCTGGAACGCTGGGTTGAACTTGCTGCGCGGCGCATGACGCGAGCCGAACGATACCTCTGCATGGTTTTCTCCGATCCTTTTCCAGAATAGAGATTCCTCGGAATTAACCTGCAAATTTAAGCCGTTTATATACAAAGACTTATCAGATTCCTCACTTGACAGAGAAAATCCGTGGCCCGCAACGGGCCGATTCTGGAATAGGACTGATTCGGTCGTATACTAAAGGAGCCATGACTGAACGTGAGACGATTGCGGTTGCGATGTCCGGAGGGGTGGACTCCTCGACGGCTGCGGCGATGCTGGCTCACGCGGGCGAGACTGTCGTGGGACTGACCTTGCAGCTCTGGGACCAGACGCGGCTGGCCGGCAAGCACGGCATTCCCGATGCGCCGAAGGCGGGCCGGTGTTGCTCGCTGGACGACGTATATGATGCGCGGCGAGTGGCGCACCAGCTTGGGATCCCCTACTACGTGGTGAACCAGGAGGCGCGGTTCGAGCAGGATGTGGTCCGGCCCTTTGTTTCGGAGTACCTGGCCGGGCGCACGCCGATTCCCTGCTCCCTGTGCAACAACCACCTGAAGTTTGACCAGCTGTTGCAGACGGCGCGGTCGATTGGCGCGAGCCGGATTGCGACGGGCCATTACGCCATCAACGAGTACGACGAGGAGCGCGGGCGCTGGATCCTGAAGCGGCCGGCAGACCTGGCAAAGGACCAAACGTATTTTCTCTTTGGGCTGACGCAGGCACAGCTTGCACATACGCTCTTTCCGCTGGGCCGGCTGACCAAGCCGGAGGTGCGCGAAGAAGCGCGGCGGCACGGGCTGGCGCTGGCTGAGAAGCCGGACTCGCAGGAGATCTGTTTCATCCCGGGTGGGGATTACAAGCAGTTCCTCACGGCGTATCTGGAGGAGCAGGGCGAGACGATGCCGGAGACGGACGGCGAACTGGTGACCAGCACGGGCGAGGTGCTGGGCCGCCATGAGGGTGTCTCGAACTTCACGGTGGGGCAGCGCAAGGGGCTGGGCGTTGCGTCTCCCACGCCGCTCTATGTGCTGCAGATTGACTCGGCAAGCCATCGCGTGACGGTCGGCGCCGACGCCGAGCTTGCGACAAAGACGCTGCGTGCAGACCGGTTGAACTGGATCAGCTTGGCCGGGCTGGAGCGCCCGATGCGGGTGAAGGTGAAGATTCGCCATCGCCATGAGCCGGCCTGGGCGACGCTGGAGCCGGATTCTCGGCCGGATGCGGCGACAGCAACCTTTGACGAGCCGCAGCGGGCAGTGACGCCGGGCCAGTCGGCCGTTTTCTACGACGGCGACGAGGTGGTAGGCGGCGGGTGGATTGTGTAAGCACGTACTGCCTCTGGACAACTCAGTCGTAAATGCATTTATACTGGCGCGGCAGCAATTTTACTGGAGACTATCGATGCCTGAGAAAACGTTTGCCGGAATCCCTACGCTGGCCGGACTCGCGTTGTGCGCGACACTCGCCCTGGCCCAGAATGCGCCAGTGACTCTTACCGTTCACCCGGACCAGGCAGCGACGCCAGTCAGTTCGACGCTCTACGGCCTGATGACCGAGGAGATCAACTACTCCTATGACGGCGGCCTGTACGCGGAGATGGTGCGAAACCGGACGTTTCGCGGTGACTGGTCGGGAATCGACAGCTGGTTTCTAGTGGAAAACGGCGACGCCGCTGCCAAAATGACGGCGGACACGGGAACCGGCCCGAGCAATGCGCTGCCGCACAGCGTGCGCGTGACGGTGGAGAAGGCGGATGCGAAGAATGAGGCCGGGCTGCTGAATGTGGGCTACTGGGGCATGGCTCTGCGGCCTAACACCGCCTACAAAGGCTCGTTCTATGCGAAGACTGACACAGCGGACATGGGGCCGGTGCTGGTGAGCCTCGTCCAGAACAACACGGGCAAGGTGGTGGCGCGGACGACCGTGAGCAACCTGACGAGCGAGTGGAAGCAGTACAACTTCACGCTGACGACGGTGGGCGACCTGCAGCCCTCGGCGGCGAACCACCTGGTGTTGACGGTGGGACACGCCGGTTCGCTGTGGCTGGATCTGGTGTCGCTATTTCCGCCGACCTATCATGATCGCGTCAACGGCAATCGCATCGACCTGATGGAGAAGATGGCGGCGATGCATCCGCAGTTCCTGCGCTTTCCGGGCGGCAACTATCTGGAGGGTGACCACATCAACGAGCGCTTTGAGTGGAAGAAGACGATTGGCCCGCTGGTAGACCGGCCGACACATCCGAGCCCGTGGAACTATCACTCGACCGATGGCATGGGACTGCTGGAGTTTCTAGGGTGGTGCGAGGACCTGAAGATGCAGCCGCTGCTGGCCGTCTATGCCGGCTATTCGTTGAAGGGCGAACACGTGGAGCCGGGCGCTGCGCTGGAGCCCTATGTGCAGGACGCGTTGGATGAGATTGAGTATGTGACCGGTGGAACGGATACGAAATGGGGCGCAGAGCGCGCGAAGGACGGACATGCTGCGCCGTTTGCGCTGACCTATGTGGAGATTGGCAACGAGGACTGGTTTGACAGGTCGGGCAGCTACGACGGGCGCTACGCGCAGTTCTACAAGGCGATCAAAGCGAAGTATCCGCAGCTGCAACTGATTGCCACGGCGCCGGTGAAGAGCACGCGGCCCGACGTGCTGGATGAGCACTTCTATGTGCGCGCGACGACGAACTTCCACGACGCGACGCACTATGACAAAACCGACCGCAATGGGCCGAAGATCTTTGTGGGCGAGTGGGCCACGCGCGAAGGCACGCCGACACCGAACATGGGCGCGGCGCTGGGCGATGCGGCGTGGATGACCGGCATGGAGCGGAACAGCGACATCGTGGTGATGGCCAGCTATGCGCCGCTGTTTGTCAACGTCAACCCAGGCGGGATGCAGTGGGAGAGCGACCTGATTGGCTATGACACGCTGCATAGCTACGGCTCGCCCAGCTACTGGGCGCAGGTGATGTTTGGCGAGTATCTCGGCGACCACACGCCGAAGTCAGAGGCCACGGGAACGGGCGAGAAGTTCTTCTACTCGATCACGAAGAACACGGCGAAGAAGCAGCTTTATGTGAAGCTGGTGAACGCTTCCTCTGTTCCGCAGCCGGTAGAGATTGACCTGAGCGGGGCGCAGGTGGCGGGCACGGCCAAGCTGGTGAGCCTGAGCGCGCCGGATACGCAGGCGACGAACAGCATCAGCGACCCCGAGCGCGTTGTGCCGGTGACCTCGATGGTGCAGGTGAGCGGCAAGTTCAGCCATACGCTGCCGGCGTATTCGATTCAGGTGCTGCAGATCGACGAGAAGTAGAACGGCAAACAATCAGAAGGCCGGGACCGCGAAGGTCCCGGCCTTTGTTTTCATGACGAATTCCCTCGTCCAAGAATCCATTCGTCCGCCCAGGAAGTGCTTCTATTGCTCCCTGCGAACCTCGATCTGACCAGACCCAGCGTGATGGAACAAATCAGGTCAGCATTGGCGGTCACACACCCGAAGCGGTGAAATCACTCGTGTAAACTCCGGATTACGCATGGATAATGATTCGTACAACGCGAAGGGAATCTGAATGAAACTTTCACTTGCCGCCAGTCTATTCATCCTTGCAGGGATGGCGTCGGCTCAGAAACCCTCCGTGACGAAGCCAAATCTGGAACTGCGTTTGACTCCCGGAAAGGTGCTCAACGGAGTACCAGTGGAATTCACTTTCGAGCTTGTGAATGTCACTGACCATGACGTCTACGTTCCCAAACCCAAAGTGGATTGCGTATCATCGCTGGATGGTTACATCTGGCTACAATTGGACTTTACACCTACCAGGTTCAGCGGCTACGGAATTGGCTTTGGATGTGCTGAAGGTCGAGTAGGCTTGCCTGCGATTCTGTATCGCGCCAAGGAATGGCATTTACTTCATCCCGGCGAGGCCGTGAAGCAGACACTTCGCCAACAAGAACTACACTACGACGACAAGGGTGCAGGAGCATATGAGTTCTGGGCCGAATATCATCCGCCGGCGATCAATTCTCAGGAACAAGATACATTGAAGGAAGCCGGGATCGATTTTCCCCGTGAAGATCTGAAAACCAAGCGGTTCGCTTACAAAAAGCGCTGATGCGATCTTTCTTTTTGTGAGATTTGAGTGTGTGGTCTGCAATGGTCCAACCGACGTGAGGCGGGTCACCTGTGTGCACCTGCCCAACCATTCCACGACTTACCCAAGCATTCTGCCAAAGAGTCTGTTGCAGGCAAAGCCATCCAAGTGTGCGTCTTTACTCGCGATGCCGCCGAATCAGTGTTGTACGGCCCAGGCGAGGCCGTCGGGGTTGCCGCCCGCGTCGATGTGCCCTGCAACCGCGAGCGTCTTGAGGTCGATGACCGCGACGTAGTTGTCAGGCCCGCAGGAGACATAGGCGCGCGCGCCGCCGGGATCAATGAGGATGCCCGCCGCGCCGTGTCCGATGGGCAGGCGCTTCACGACCTTTTGCGTCGCCACATCCAGAATCACAAGATCGGGCGAGCCGAGCAGCGAGACCAGAGCCAGTTTGCCGTCTGTGGTGAACTTGATGCGGTTGGCGCTGCGCACATCGGCGGCAAGCGTGGCCGTCACTTTCTTGGCGTCGAGATCGACGACGGAGATGGTGCCATCCTGTGCGTTCGCCACCCATGCGGTTTTACCGTCGGGTGTAATGTCGAAGCCCTCCGAGCCATGGCCGACGGGGATGACGGTCTCATTCCAGTCGCCGCCGAGAGGACCGGGCATCCTCGCGCCTGGCGGCGGCCGCATGCCAGCGGGCCTACCCGCCGGCGGTCCGGGCGGCATGCCTGCCGGACCGTCGGTCTTGTCCATCACGGTGACGGAGGCCGAGGCGACGTTGGTGGTGACGATGCGCTTAAGGTCCGGAAAAACGTAGACCATGTGGGTGCGATTCTGGCCGGTGCCCATCACCCAGTCCACCTTCGCGGTGGCGGGATCGTAGCGGCCAATCACCTTGGCGGCCTCCGCTGTGAACCAGAGCTTGCCCGCCACAAAGTCCAGCCCGTGCGGGCCGCGCAGCGGGCCAAGGTCGATGGATGCGAGCGCCTTCTGCCCAACAAGGTCGATGACCGCAATCGTGTGATACCGGCCGAAGCCGTAGTTGGAGACGTAGGCCGTGCGGCCATCGGAGGAGGCGATGACCTCATGCGGGTCTTCACCGACCGGAGCCTTGGCCACCACGCGCAGCGTTGCCGGATCGACGATGGCAAGCGTGTCATCGGCTTTGGACAGGACGAGAAGATCAGGCGATGGCGTGGATTGCGCGACGATGCGAGGGGCAAGAGATGAGGCAAGCGCAAGAACAAGAACCGCGGACACGGCGCGCATTTTGAAGACCTCCAGGGTCTCCAGACTACACGAACATGTCCTCGTCTGCCGCAGAGCGCGAAGGCCGCGGCTGTGACTGGCCCGAGCGCAGGGCGCCGAGAGCCGCCTTGGCAAAAGCAGTCAAGGCGGAGATCTGTCGCAGCGGTGTATTGATCGTGTCAGCCAGAACAGTACCGGCGCGGTCCACCGTGTCCAGCACGCGGGTGAACATGCCGTCGATGCGGGTGGTCTGGCGCTCCACCTGCGCCAGCATCTGCCCGGCGGAAGCCTGAATGTCTGCGCTCTGCGCGCGCAGCCCTTTGGTGATCTCCGCAAGATCCTTTGCCGCGGCTTCGAGATTGGGTCCCACGCTGGTGAGCAGCTTATGGGTGCTTGTGACGACAGGCATTACGGAGGTGCGCAACTCATCCAGTTGCTGCTGCAACATGGCAGTCGATTTGCGCATGGCCAGAAAAATCGCCAGAAGCACGACAGCCTGGAGCAGAACAGCCACTCCAGTGAGCGCTACAAAGACAAGCAAGAGGGTGTCGCTGTTCATGGTCATCGTAGACGAAGTTCTGCGCGGAACCGGGCGGACAGCATGCGCCGTCTCCGCGCACCTTTCTCAAAGTTCTGCGAACCAAAACCGGATCGCTCTCCCCTTGGGTTGTCGATTGCGGCTCAGCTGCTGCGATGCACTGGCCAGGAGTTGCCGGGAAAGCGCGATCGTACCGGCCTATTCTGCAGGTGCGCTTGGCGTATTGGCGCTGCGGTAGGCTTCGCGGCCAGCGTCAACGGCTGCCGAAACTCGGCTCGTCTGGTCAGTGACCAGCGTTCTGCCGCGCTCAACGAAATCCTCCCAATGGGCGCGTCCACGATCCACGACTTCGCGGCCGCGATCGACATACTCACCCACCTGTTCCTTGCTTTTATCCACCAGCGAGCCGACCTGATCGACGGCCTGCCGCGTGCGCGTGCGCAGATACTCAGTGCCCTCGCGCGCGCCCTGAGCGAGGTCTTCCCTGGTCTCTTTGCCGCTTTTGGGAGCGTAGAGAATTCCAACCAGCGCACCCACTCCAAGTCCTGCAACGAACCAGGCAAGTCCCTGAACCTTATTATCTTCAGCCATGACGACGCATCTCCTTTCGCTGCTTCTCAGGAAAGCCTGAGCGTATCAAATTCTCCTCCGCACCGCAAATCTCCGGTGCGGTTGACGCCACCATTCTCCGCCGGTCAACTAGCCCTTAGACTGTGCGAGGCGGATTCGGAGAGCGAACGCGAGCCGGTGAGAAGCGCATCAGCCGGGAATCAGGCTGCGGGCAATCGCGTCCAGCATTCCGTTCAAAAAGTTGATCGACTCTGGCGCAGAGTAACGGCGACCGATCTCCAGCGCCTCGTTAATCACAATCGGATAGGGCGTGCCTTTGAACCCGAGCATTTCTCCCACAGCCATACGTAGCAGGTTGCGGTCGACCGCCGACATGCGCTCCAGCCGCCAGTGCCGTGAGTTCGCCACAATCAACTCATCGATGCGTTCCTGGTGAGCCAGGGCTACGCGGAAGAGGTCTTCCGCAAAGCCGCGAACCTCCGGCTCGACCTCATCGCAGGCTTGCCAGAAGGTCGCGCGCACCTGGTCAGGCGTTTGCTTGCCAAGGTCCGCCTGGAAGAGCATCTGCATGGCAAGCTCGCGCGACTTGCGCCGCGTGGCGGCGGTCAAGCAGCGCCGCCTTCCGTGAGTTTGCGCTGCAGGCTCACCATTTCGATGGCCGCCAGGGCGGCTTCGAATCCCTTGTTGCCGGCCTTGATTCCGGCGCGGTTGAGCGCCTGCTCGAGATTCTCGCAGGTAAGCACGCCGAAGCTGTGGGGAATGCCGGTCTCCTGCTGCGACTGACCGATGCCACGCGCGACCTCGTTGTAGATCGCCTCATAGTGCGCGGTTTCTCCGCGCAGCAGGCAGCCCAGGGTGATGATCGCGTTCACCTTGCCCAGATGAGCCAGCGTGCGCGCTACAGCGGGCACCTCCCACGCGCCGGGCACGCGGACAACCTCAACCTCTTCACGCCTTGCGCCGCTGCGCAGAAGTGCATCCAGTGCCCCTTCCAGGAGGCGATCGGTGATGACTGCATTCCAGCGTGCGACAACGATGGCGAATTTCATACCCGCTGCGGAGAGATCTCCCTCAACGGCGACGGGCTTGCCTTTGACGGGATCGGTCCACGCCCAGAAGCTGAAGGCAAAGCCCGGTTCTGGCTCAACGGTAAAGATACGCGACTTCCAGTCCGTTTCCGTGATGCCGGTCAGCTGCGCCACAGCCCTCTCGCCCCCCTGTGCGCGAAGCCATGTTGCGGCGGCCTGGTGCGCGGCATCGAGCGAGATTACCTCGACCAGCACATCGGCTGTGGACGGAAACTGACCCAGTACAAATTCGAGATTACCCAGAGGAGCCAGGAACGATGCACCCCGGCTGCTATCGTCCTTCCACCCCCGACCCTCCGCAAACCCGAGCGCGGAAAAGAAGCTGGCAAGCCGGTCATACACCGCGCCGTCTGGGGCTGAACGAAGAAAGGAAATCCCCTTGATCATGCTCTGATTCTATCGTGCTGGATCGGCGCAGGCGTGCATCGGCGTCTCACGCTGGATGCGCCCCGGCCCTGCATCCAAAGCAGAAGGGCCAGCGAGAGGCCGGCCCTTTTGCGTGTGGCGGTGTTGCGCGGACTAGGTGGTGGAGCGCGGCTTGACGGCGATTGCGGTGGCCGGGACCGAACCATTGATTGGTGTGGTGATGGTGCAGCCGGGGTCGGAGCCGGGCAAGCAGGCCGGCAGCTGGAGGTTGATCTGCTGCGTATCCGTCAGGCTCTGCACGTCAATGTAGTGGATGAGGTTGTCACCCGCCGTTGAGACGAAGAAGAGCTTGTCATCCGGACTGAAGGCGCCGAAGACCGGTCCCGTAATCGCCGCGCTGCCCGTCAGGGCAACGTAATTGAGCGTACCGGCCGCTCCGCCCGCAACGGGCAGGTAATAAGGCAGCTTCGCGCCGGGAGTGGTTCCGGCGTAGGTCACGAACGCCAGATTGGAGGCTGGCGATGCAACGACCTGGTTCACGGTGGTTGCGTTGACGGCGACGGGCAACTGATTGAGCGTGTGCGTCAGCGTGAGAGGTGAAAGCGTGCCTGTGGCGCTGGGCGCTGGGCATGCGCCATACGGGATGGTGACACCGATGTCAGAAAGCTCAATGCCGCCGCCTGCGATGGCTGCGCCCAGGATATGCTGACCGTCTGTTGTAGCGGCAAGCACACTGGTGTTTGCGTTCACTGAGTCGCCCTGAGGATAGAAGACCATGCTGGAGTAGCTGCCTACTGTGCCGGAGGGGCACCAGGTGTGGGCCACAGTGGGGTTGCCGCTGAGGAAAGCGCCAACACCGGGTATGGCGACGGCGAGGCTAGCAGCTCCGCCCGATGCCGTGAGATCGTAGGTGGTCCAGCCGGAGTTGGCGTTGTAGACATACAGCGTGTCGGAATGACCCGCTCCAAGCGCGGCGCTGTCGCTGACGTAGAGCGTCTTTGAATCGGGCGTCCACTGCGCTGCGTTGCCCACGCCAGCAAACGAGGAGACGACCGAGCCCGCTGGGTTGTACAGGTAGAAGACCTGCCGAATCGGATCGTTAATCAAGACCATCTGATTATTGGGCGCGACGGCCAGGACAACACCGGGGACGCTGAGGTCCTGCTTGGTGAGCGCATTGCCGACAGTGCTGTAAATCATCAATTCACGGCCCGACCCAAAGTAAAGATTCGTACCGGTCTGATCCATCACCATCGAATTCGGAACATAGGGCAGCCGCACCGTAGATCCCACCGTGCCGCTGATCAACTCGACCGGGACGAAATACTGCGACTTGCTGGGCGCGGAGAACCAGACGTACGAGCTGGCGGTTCCGGGCACGGTAATCGTCACCGGGTTGCTGCTGACGGAAAGCCCCGTTCCCTGCTGACCAAATACGTTGATCGGTGCAGGGTTGCATGTTCCGGGCTGGCAAATGGCATACACCGAAGCAGCACCGGGGAAGGCCGCCGTGACAGCGCCCGCCGCGCCCGCGGTAATGTTCAGCGGATTGGTGGACTGGTAGTCCAGCGTCAGGCCGGTGATGGTAGCCCCATTGGTGTCGGTCACCGTGGTGACCATGTTCTGCTGCACGCCCTGCGTGACGGTAGTATTCGTCTTGCCGTTGAGGGTGACAGAGATGGACTTGGGAGGACAGGTGGAAAAATATCCCGCCGATGATCCGGAACCCGCAATCGACGCCGTAATCACGGTTGTACCCGGCAACTCCGCCGTAATCTGGTTGGTTTCAGGATTGATGGACGCGATGGACGCAGTGCCTACGACGTAGCTCAGCGTACCGATTGACGTGGTGCAGTCCGGTACTGAAGTCGCACCGGGAGGCAGACCACCCTGGCAACTGAACTTGGTTACAGTGGACGGCGCGCACAGTTCGTACTGCGTGTTGTTGACACCGGCATAGCATGCCTCAGCATCGAGCTGGGTGAGCACGCCCTGGGAGAAACACTGCTGCTGTTGCGCTACGCCGGGCAAAGCCAGCGCAATGGAACTTACGGGCGCATGGACATAGACCTCTACAGGGTTCGACGTAACCGTTTTGGCCGAGGCTGTAATAAAGGCCGTGGAATAGGGCAATCCCCCGGTGTTCGGCAGCGGGTTGGGGTTGTTGCAGATGGTAAAGTCCGCGATGCCACCCCCGGAGTTGCGGTTCCAAGTGCCCGCGCACAGGTTGCCGGTGGGAGAGATGTCCACCAGCCTGTTGTTCGTCGTGCCGTACGTGTAGGACGCCACACTGGCCGCATCTCCCTTGCACGTCTTGGCAGTGGGCGCGGCAATTTGTCGCGTCTGGCCGTAAGACATGGAGATACCGGCCGTCCTCGGCTCCAGGTCAATGGAGTAGAGGTCGGTATTCTTCAACCCGTAACCGAGACCATTGCAATAGTTACCGGCCGGGTTGCGGATACAGCCGGAGATCGATACCCCCGCTGGAATAGCAAGACACAGCAAACAAATAAGGGTCAGATACCGCCGCATGAATCCTCCCCGCCCCACATCGTCGAACCGTGGAACGGTCTCTCCGAATGCATCAAGATAAGTGTTGAGAGCGAATCGCCAGCCAGCACAGGGCTCAATGTGAACCCGCTTTGACTGCACAGTGCGGGCCGACGGCAAATCTCCCCACCGTCCTGCCAACCTGCTGGATGCGCCGCGTTGTCTCCAAGGTAAAGTGTATCAGGGCAGGCTCGGACTATGCGCCGGGCCTGCCTGCCTCCATGCTGATTCTTTTGTATCCATAGACTCCCATGGACCGCGATGGCGAGCGCGGGCGTCACTGGCTATTCCGACGGGGGCATATATTTTGCAAACCACTCCACCGCCCGCACCATCACATCCCGGCGGTGTGCTGGGTCCACAAACCCGTGGCCCTCGTTGGGATAGACCACCAGCTGCGTAGGCACGTGCTCGGCGCGCAGAGCATGCCAGAACTCGTAGGACTGAGGCGCGGGACATTCGCCGTCGCGGTCTCCGACAACGGCAAGAGTGGGGGTATGCACCTGCCTGATGAAGTTGATGGCCGAGCTTTTTGCGTACACCGCCGGGTCGTCATACACCGACGCGCCAAAGTACGGGATCATCCACTGGTCGATGGAGTTCTCGCCATAATAGCTCTGCCAGTCCGACAGACCTGCGCCAGCCACCGCCGCCTTGAATCGCTGCGTCTGGGTTACGGCAAACATGGTCATAAAGCCGCCGTAGCTCCAGCCCGTAATGCCCACACGATTCGGGTCGACTGCATACTTTGCCACGACGGCATCGACTCCCGCCAGAATGTCGCGCAGGTCGCCATAGCCGAAGTCCTTGCGATTGGCTTCAGTGAATGCCTCGCCCTGCCCAAAACTACCGCGCGGATTTGGCTGAAGGACAAAATATCCCAGCGCGGAAAAGGCTGCCGGACTCAACCCGCCACCCGCGCCCCAGCGCGCCATCACTGCTGCCGCAGGACCGCCGTGCACTTCCACAATCATCGGATATTTCTTTGCCGGATCGTAGTCCTTGGGCAGCATCAGCCAGCCTTGCACACGGAAAGCATCACTCTTCCACGACAGGGAGACCGCCTTGCCCCAACCCGGTTCTATGCTCTCGTTGATGTGCGAGAGCTGCAGGAGGCCTTCCAGCCCTGAAGTCATCACCATGCCCGGCCTGGCGCCATAAATCTCCATCGGATGCTCGAAGGTGCTGGCGCTGAAGACAAACAACGAGTGGTCCGCGGTGGAAGATAGGCTCAGTCGCAGCCGGCCATCGCCCACGCTCCCGGGAATGCTGAAGATGGGCGAGCCGAAGGTGACGGCGCTTCCGGGGCTCACGCGATCTCCCTGGAGGCGATAGCGAATGAGCTGAGCGTTGCCGCCCGCCAACTCGCTGACGAAGAGATAATCGTTGCCATCCCACTCGATCCATGCCGGCGAGGTCGGCCTTCCCTGGGTCAGATCGCGCGGCTGGCCGCCGCCGGTTGAGACGATCCACACGTCGCCGCCGGTGGAGCCCTGATCGCTCATCAGCCCGCCAATGAAGGCGATGGCCTTGCCATCCGGCGACCAGCGCGGCACGGCAATCTGCAACCCATGCAGGGGGCCGTCAACATCGGCAGGCGCCAGAATCGCCCTGGCAGCGCCGTTCAGCGGCTGGGTATAGAGCTTGGCCACCCACCAGTTGTTTTCGCCCGGCGGGTCGGCAGCAATGTAGGCGAGTCCTTGGGAATCCGGCGCCCAGTCAAATTCGTAGACATGCAGATTGGCCGGGGTGACCAGCGTGGGAGCCGCAGGCGCGGCCGCGTGCACCGCTGCCACAGCCACGCGCTGGATCTCCACGCCATCCTCCCCAATCACGCCTGCCGGAGGCTTCATCGCCGCCAGTGCCCCAGCAGGCCGCGTGGCGCCCTCCACATAAAGAAAGGCGACCCTTGTCCCATCGGGTGAAAAGGCGGGTGCGTTCTCATAGCCTTTCAACTCCGTTAGCCGTCGCGCCGGACTCCCGTCGAGCCGGGAGAGATAGAGGTCGTCCTGGTCGTCGGGATTTGCACAGTCAGAAAAAAAGGCCAGCGCCTGCGAATCGGGCTCCCAGGCGAGCTGTCCCTCTCGGCAGTGCTGGTCGGGCTTCGCGGCAGCGGTCACGCGCGCGCTCTTCTTGAGGTCATCCAGCGGAGCGACCAGAATTTCACCGCCGCGCCCACCTTCGATCCAGGCCAGCCGCTTGCCGTCCGGTGAAACAGCCACCTGGCTAATCATCCGGCCCCGGTTCAGCCCCCGTAATACTGCTTCGATGTCGGCCCGATTCGAATCAGGGGACGTCGACGCACTCTGCGTATGCGCTGGCAACGAGCCAATGCACATGCCGAGCAGCAGAACCGAGCTGGTCTGCCGCGAGGTACCAAAGAGCCTACTGTGGAACGTTGCAAACATGGAAAAATGGTATCAGGCAAGGTGGACGCGACCGGTCGGGTTCATCCGGCCTATATCGCGCTCCAGCCGACCGGCCGGTTGCCATCCCAGCCAATCCAGAATCCAGCGCCAGGTGCCATCCAGCGTCCGCTGTTTGGGAGGCTGAGGCACAGTGTCCCTGGGATAGGCCACCGGCTTGCCTCGATAGGCCTTCGAGAGTTGCTGGAAGACGCGCCCCTGCTCCTTGACCCGCCCGTCGTTGGTGAGCAGACCAAGGCTGTATTCGAGTGGATTGAAGGCGAATCGCCGGTCCACATCGTGGCTGTCCCAGTAGCTGAACCAGCTTACCCCTTCGTTGATGGCGGCAAGGACGGCCTTTTCCAGCCACTCCGCCTGCTGCTTTTCCGTCATCGCCTCGATGCAGGTGTTGAACTCCCCGGCCCACACAGGCTTTTGCTGCGTTCCTGCGTAGGAGCGGATGAGCGCAGCCATCGCAGCCAGCAGCTTGATGCTGGGCGGGTCCATGGGACCGCCGTATTGCACGGCTCCTGTCCAGTAGGGGTAGCAGTGCATCACGGGAAAACGCGCAGCTGCCAGCGCCTCCGGTGAAAATGTGTCCACATCGAACCAGGGACGATGATCTACGCCGTTGACGTGCAGATGGTCAGGGAGTGCCGAGTTCATCCGCGCGAACATGCGCGCCATCCACGCGTCGCCGGCTTCTGTTGGAGCGTGCCAGCAAGTGTTGATCTCGTTGCCGAAGTCGAAGCCGATGATGTTGGCGTGGGGCTTCATGGTGCGCGCAAGCTCACGCACGAACAGCTCCTGCGCGTCCGCCATGAGCGCTTCTGTGTAGAAGCCGTCGCTCAGGCGGTTGAAGGGCGGCAGAAAGTACCACCCGCTCAACTGCCCCGTGAAGACTGTGACCAGCGCGTCAAGGTGGCGCTCCCCCATCAGCACGAGAAGCTGGTCGAGCCGCTCGAGATGTGCCTGACTGACCCATTTTGGATTGGGCTGGAAGTATGGCCAGATGAGCAGGATGCGCAGGTGATCGGCGCCCAGTGCGGCGATGGCGTCCAGATCCCGCTGAATAGGATCGGCATCCCAATCGTTCCAGCAGAACCACCAGTTGTGCGAGGGCGTGTAGTTCACGCCGAAGCGGTGGCGCCATGGATCGAGGCCTGTACTCTGACTTTCCTTTGCGCCGGAGAGTGACGACAGGAGCTCACGCGGAGCTGCAGCCCATGAACCGGCAACTGCAGCACTGCCACCAAGAAACCTGCGTCTGTCCATTCTGCCTGCTCTCTAATTCGCCGCCCTGTGAATCGCCAACAGCTTCTCCAGCAAGGGCTTCAACAACTTCAGGTCCAGCGCATTCGCGCCATCGGACCTGGCGTTTGCCGGATCGTCGTGGACCTCCAGAAACAGGCCGTCGATGCCGGCGGCCACGGCAGCGCGAGCAAGCAGCGGAATGAACTCCGGCTGGCCGCCGCTGACTCCACCCGCCGCCGAGGGCTGCTGCACGGAGTGGGTGCCGTCAAAAACGACCGGAGCGATCTTGCGCATCACCGGCAGCGAGCGAAAATCGACCACCAGCGAGTTGTAGCCGAAGGTCGCGCCGCGCTCGGTGAGAAAGACCCGCTCATTGCCCGTGGAGCGAACTTTCTCCACCGGGTGCGTCATGTCCCACGGAGCAACGAACTGGCCTTTCTTGATGTTGACGGCGCGGCCCGTTTTGCCGGCGGCGACAAGCAGGTCAGTCTGGCGGCAGAGGAAGGCGGGAATCTGCAACACGTCCGCGGCTTCGGCAGCGACTGCGCAGTGGCTGGGTTCATGCACATCAGTCAGTACGGGCAGGCCCGTATCCTTGGCAAGGCGGCCCAGGATGCGCGTACCTTCTCCCAGGCCAGGCCCGCGAAAGCTCTTCACGCTGGTGCGGTTGGCCTTGTCGTAGCTGGCCTTGAAGATGTAGGGGATGCCCAGGTCGGCGGTGATGCGCTGGATGGCCTCGGCCATGCGGCGTACATGGGCCTCCGACTCGATGACGCAGGGGCCTGCGATGAGAAAAAGCTGGCCGCCGCCCACGTGGACCGGCCCGATTTCAAAAGATTGGCTCACGGGTGCGATTTTATCGTGCCGGGTCACCGGGCCGAACTTACCGGAGCCGGAATCGCACCCGCAGCGGGCTATTTGACTTCGTCGGAGCGATGCCTGGACCACTGCCAGAGTGCGCGCTCCAGCGCGTGCAGCGGTGTGGGACCGGGCAGACTCTCCTGTGGCTGCACCATGCCGCCAGCGGCAAGCCGACTGCAAAAGGCCACATACTCGGCGTAGAAATCAACGTCGTGCCGCGCATGACCCAGTGCCTCAAGGGTGCGGAAGTCGAGCACTGCATATTTCTCCGGAAATATCGCGGCCAGAATCGCCGAAGCGATGGGCAGGTCCACGCCACGCAGCGTGACCAGCGCGCTAATTGCCTCCTGCACAGTGGCTTTGGGCGAGGCCGCCACCCGCAGAGCTTGCCGGATCTTCTCACCGCCGTTGCCGATCAGATAATGCACCACCCGCTCAGACTTCCAGCGGACGATCGCTTCCAGGTTTACCAGCGTGTATTCGCCCTTTCGGATCGCCGCTCCGGCTTCGTAAGCCTCCTCCTCCAACTGCCTTTCCTTTTCGCTTGCCTTGTCCCAGTATTCCTCTGCCAGGCCCTGCAATTCCCCAGCCCCTGGCTGTAAATCAAAGTGCGATAGCATGTCGAGCCCTCCGTACAAAAAACGAGGCAACAATAGGCCCGGCGAAAAAACATTGTCAATAGCAAACTTGGGGCGCATCAAACCGCACCTCGCCTGCAAAGATTAGAGACAGGGTGACTTACCGGGATCAAAAAGCACAATCACGACCCCGGAAAAACTCCGGAGCTCGATCGCGGGACACGCCTGCTCAACCCGCCTACTCTCGGATGTCCTGTCCAGATTTTGTGGCCTGCTAGCTGCGGGACTCGACTACCTCAGAAGGTGCAAGCTGCTCAATTTTCGATTTCCGGTTCTTGTAACTTGCCGCGATAAATTCCCGGAACAGCGGGTGCGGCTCAAGCGGCTTGGACTTAAACTCGGGATGAAACTGGCAGCCAATGAAAAAAGGATGACCGGGAATCTCGACGATTTCAACGTAGGTGGAGTCGGGCGTGGTACCACTGATCTGCAGCCCGCCGCCGGTAAGAAGTGCCTCATATTCGCGGTTGAACTCGTAGCGATGGCGGTGCCGCTCACTGATCTCGGTTGCGCCGTAGATCCGGTGCGCGAGCGTTCCTTCCTGCAGGATGCAGGTCCACGCACCCAAACGCATGGTCCCGCCCATCTCTTCTACTCCAAGCAGCTCGCGCAGCTTGTAGATGATGCGATGCTGGCTGGCGGGATCAAACTCACTTGAGTTCGCGTCCTTTAGTCCGCACACATTACGCGCAAACTCAATGCATGCCGTCTGCATGCCGAGACAGATGCCAAAGTACGGAACATGCTTCTCGCGGGCGTAGCGAATGGCGTTCAACATGCCCTCGATGCCGCGCTTTCCAAAGCCGCCGGGAACAAGGATGCCGTCGAATCCTTCTAACTGGGACTCGTAACTTCTATCTTCGGGAGTCTTCGACTCCAATCCTTCGGCTTCAATCCAGGTAATGGTCAGCTTCAGACTTTTTGCGACCGCTCCGTGCGTCAACGCTTCCTTAAGCGATTTATAACTGTCCTCATACTCGACATACTTGCCCACGATGGCAATGGAGACTTCATCCTTGGGGTGATAACACCGGTCGACTAATTCCTTCCACTTGCTCAGATCGGACTCGGGCGCTTCTTTGTGCAGATATCTGAGGATGAGCGCATCCACGCCCTCCTGCGCGAAACCGATCGGCACCTCGTAGATGGAGGGCACGTCTTTGGCGCCGACCACCGCGCGCTCTTCAACGTTGCAGAAGGCGGCGATCTTCTGCTTCATCTCGCGGCTCAGCGTGTGGTCCGAGCGGCAGAGCAGGATGTCAGCCTGGATGCCGATTGAGAGCAGTTCCTTCACGGAATGCTGCGTGGGCTTGGTCTTGAGTTCCTGTGCGGCGGCGATCCAGGGCACCAGAGTAAGGTGGACAAAGACGGTGTTCTCGCGGCCCAGTTCCTGGCGCATCTGGCGGATAGCCTCAAGAAACGGCAGCGACTCAATATCGCCGACCGTACCGCCGATTTCAACGATGGTCACATCTGCGCCGTTCGCCGAAACCTTGCGCATAGCGTTTTTAATCTCATTTGTCACGTGCGGAATGACCTGGACAGTTTTGCCGAGATAGTCGCCGCGGCGCTCCTTCAAAATGATCTGCTCGTAGATACGACCGGTGGTAAGGTTGTTGTCGCGCGAGAGAGGCGCGTGGGTAAAGCGCTCGTAGTGCCCCAGGTCGAGGTCGGTTTCAGCGCCGTCGTCGGTCACAAAAACCTCGCCGTGCTGGAATGGCGACATGGTGCCGGGATCGACGTTGAGGTAGGGGTCAAACTTCATGATGTTCACGCGAAGGCCGCGGCTCTCAAGCAGGCAGCCGATGGAAGCCGCCGCCAGACCCTTGCCTAAACTGGACACAACTCCGCCCGTCACAAAGACATACTTTGCCGACATCGATGCAACCTCTTTATTGGATTGTGCTGATTGGCCGTACCAGGTGGGCACAATCAAGTATGGCAGAGAATCGCCGTTGATGTGAACAGAAAATTCACAGGCGCTCGCCTTAGCCCGATAAATTTAGTTTTTGCTAAGACTTACGCCCTGCATGCAGCGAAGGTCCCGGCGCGCTCGACAGTCAAGGGATGGAGAGAGCCGAGCAGATTTGAGCGCATCATAAGCGCCTCTTGCCGCCCGCAACCGGCTGGCCTAGGATGCTGCATGAAAGGAACCAACCACAATGACTACAGCAATCCAGACCGAGCGCCGCAAGCTGGGGCGGACCGGCCCAGGGGTCTTTCCTATCGCCCTGGGCTGCATGGGGATGAGCGGAATGTATGGCCCTGCCGACGAGCCTGAAAGCCTGGCAACGATTCACGCTGCGATTGACGCGGGCGTGAATCTGCTCGACACGGGCGATTTTTACGGTATGGGCCACAATGAAATGCTGATCGGCCGCGCACTGCACTTCCAGAGAGACCAGGTGCTGCTGAGCGTGAAGTTCGGCGCGCAGCGCGGGCCGAGCGGCGCATGGATCGGCTTTGACGCACGACCGGCAACTGTGCAGACGTCACTCGCTTATTCGCTGAAACGCCTTGGCACCGACTACATCGACATTTACCGGCCGTCGCGCCTGGACCCGCAGGTTCCCATTGAAGAGACGATTGGTGCGATTCAACGCATGGTGGAGGCCGGCTATGTGCGGTACATCGGCTTGTCGGAGGTGGGGCCGGAGACGATTCGGCGCGCAGCAGCGGTGCATCCGATTGCGGACCTGCAGATCGAGTATTCGCTGGTGAGCCGCGGTGCGGAGACGAGTATCTTCCCAGTGCTCGATGAGCTGGGCATTGGCGTTACGGCCTATGGTGTTCTTTCGCGTGGCTTGCTGACATCCTCGCATCCCGCAGGCATGAGCGACATTCGCACGCATCTGCCGCGCTTCAAGGGCGAGAACCTGACAAAGAATCAGCAGGTCGTTGCCCGGCTGCGTGAGATTGCAGCCGACAAGGGAGTCACCGCGGCACAACTGGCCATTGCATGGGTACTGGCGAAGGGCAAGTCGATTGTGCCGGTGATCGGCGCGCGGACGCGAACGCAGATCCGCGAAACACTGCACGCGCTGGAAGTGACGTTGACGTCTGCGGAGATAGCCACGCTTGAAGCCGAGGTGCCGGCGTCGGCGGTGGCAGGAACACGCTACGACCCAAGCCAGATGAAAGTGCTGGACAGCGAGAAGTAACCACCTAGCTCAGGCTGGCCTTCGGGCCGCTTGAAAATGCGGCCTGAAAGGAAAGCGCGCTGATGGCGTCAGGTGCGACAAGAGGAAAGCGTGAACTTGTGTTGTCCGCCTTTGGCGGGAGGCTGAATCCCGTTTCATAAGAATCAAAATATCGTGCTCAGACAATCAGAAAAACAGGGTCCAGTTTGCGACGAAATTGAGTGCATTGGGAACACGCGGCGTGTCTGCCGGCCCGTATGCGTAGCCCAGTCCCAGGCTTAGATAACTGCCGCGTGATGCCTCCAGCGAGTAGCTCCCGGTAACAGTCGTACCAGCGCGCCAGACGCTCTTGCCCTGGGAGACCAAGTTGCCGGTAAAAATTCTGCTGTAGCCGGTACGCGATGCCACCACAGAGAAGACATCGTTGGGATGGGACCGAAGGGGCGCCTTGTCGTAGAACCTGGCCTCGTAATAGCGGGAGTACTGGTTCATCGTATCCGGCACAGTCATGAACGACGCACCGGCATAGAGTCCCTGGCTCGGATGTTCCCGGTTGGACTGGCGCAATTGGTCGTCCACGAGGGCGTAGGCGCAGTAATTGCCTGACTCCGATTGCCCCGTGGCCGCATTCGTGTAAGGCGTGGTGTTGTAGATGTAGCCGGCGCGAAACCATGTTTCATGTACATCGGCACCTGCCGCGCGCTGATAGCCGCCCTCATTGATGAGGACCAGTTTGTCCCCGTGCGGGATGAACCGGAAGCCCGAGTGATTGCGTGCAACCTCGGCCGGCCCTCCGTTTGGATCGATGCTCCGCTGGGCGGCGCTCTTGAGGTAGGTGTGCTTCGGCCCGCGAATCCAAACGTTGAACGAAGGCGCCGTCAGGGGAAAGTACGACATGCCGACCTCATAGGGCAATACGGCATACACGCCCTGCGTACCCGTGGCAGTCGAGCCTCCGACAAAGAGGCCGACGAAGTTCATGTTGTTGGCAATGTAACCCGCTTTCACCTCCACTCGATCCGCGCCGAAAGCTTTGTAGAAATAGAGAGCCCACAACTGCAGCGTCTTGGGGCCCGCGGGATTCCAGCTTACCCAGTTCCACACCCCGCCCATGTAGAGTTGCGCGTGATGCAGATGCAGCGGCTGAAGATCGGCGGCAAGGATTGGCTGCACAAACATACTCTCGAAGGCGCGCTGCCCCACATAGACCTGCTGATCAGCAGGCACAGGCGCTGCAAGCATGTTCTGTGTGTACTGCGGCCCCGTAATGACTCGAAAGGCAAGCCCCTTGTTGAGGAGCGCCTGGCGAAATGCCGAATGGACGTCAATGATGCTGTCGGAGAACGGCGGCATCGCGGCATCTCCGCCCAGATAGTTCAGATCTTCAATGGAATGTTGGGCCGGTGCGGGAGAGGCAGGAAGAGTCTGGCTTGCATCGCTGCCTTGTGCATGGCTGCATATAACGGCAATAAGCGGGAGTAAGGCTGTGAGCACCCTCCCGATGTTTCGGACGTTCTTCTCTTGCATACCACCTGCACCTTCGTCCTGATTGAGTAGCGTCCAATTTGATTTCTGCAGATGCAGGTCCCTGGGTCGACCAGTTCTACAGATCGGCCCTAAAAGTTTAACGTCAATTTCGCCGTCAGTGCGCGCGGCGTGACGTAGTGCGTGCCGCTGAAAGTGGAGAGGAAGTTGTAGAGCGCATATTTGTTGGTTACGTTGATCGCAGTGAAGTCGAAGTCGAACTTGTACCGGTCAGCGTGGAAGATGTTGTCTTTGCCGAGCGAGACGTCAAAGAGATTACGCGGCGCGATTCGTTGAGGGTTCTTGTCGTTGTTGCCTGTGCCGGGCGCGGGAATATGGATGAGGTTTGAGGTGAACTGGGCTGCTGGGCAGACGGCGGGCAGCGGGCTGGTGGGCGTCGCCTTTACTCCGTTGCAGGCGAATCCTGCCTGAAACTCTTCATCGGCGGTCAACGGAAGATACACATTTGCACCCGTGACCGGATTCACGGTGGGCGGAATGTTGGTGTCGACCATTGCAATGGCGGGTTGCCCGTTGAGTGTGGTGGAACTGTATCCGCACGGAGTGTTTGGATCAGTCACGCCGTAACACGGTGTTGCGCCCGCCACCTGGCCCGAGTCGAAGCGCCAGTTGAAACCGCCCCATAGGCCGCCGAGGAACTTGCCGCCTGGCAGCGTGTACTGCAGATGCGTTGTCTGATTGAATTTTTCGTCGTGGTCGATGCGGAAAGGCAGGCCGGTTTGGCCGACAGTCGAACCGGCGCCGGCCACCTGCGGCGGAAAGAAGCGCGCCGCCACCGACGACATCACTGCATACGCGCTGAAGTTGTGGTACTGCGGTACCTCGACGTTGATTGCGTAGCCGGGGATCTTCGAGTTATGCCAGTCAATGGGGAAGGTGATGGGCGTGTTGCCCAGGACGGCAAAGTCAAAGGCGTTGTGCGTGTACTTCCAGATGTACTCGCCGCTGACGACGACCTTGGAGCCGATGGCCTGCTGAAAGCCCGCGTGAAACTCATTGCGGAAGCCCGGTTGCATCACACCTGAAACGCCGGATGAGCAGAGGAGCAGCGGCGCAAGCACAGGGCTCAGGCAGCCTTCGCTTGAGAGCACCAGATTTTCATTGAACGGCGTCTCGAGCGTGCGTGCATACGAAACACGAAGAATGGTACTGGTGGGCTTCACGTTGTAAGCGATACCCACGCGCGGTTCCGTCTGGTTGGCATCGGTCAAACCGTTGTACACGTCCTCGCGCACCCCGAGATTGAAGTCCCAGTTCCCTGCTTTGATCTGATCTTCAATAAACAGCGCCAGCTCTTTCACGTCTGTGTGGCCCAAGAAAAAATAGCTGGAACCGCCGCGGGTCAGATCGTAGGGGGCCAGCACGGCAAGGAAATTGGGGTTGGGCAGAACGGAGTTCGCAAGGCAATCAGAAGGACGCGCGTAACCTTTGAGCGGGTTGCCGCTTGTATTCATGCAGGGTGAGTTGTAGGTGTTCTCCACAATGCCCAGTGAATCGCTCTCTCGCAGAAAAGTCTGCTGGTATTGAACGCCGCCTTTGATGTTATTGATCCCTCGTGAATAGGTGAGGTCCGAGTGCACGCCGGTGTTCATCAGGGTACGAATCTGCGCGATGGATGAGGTTTGCAGATTGCTTGGACCGAGGTCCGCCAGCGGGTTTTTGCTGGGGAAATAGTTATAGAGATCCTTCCGGATAAACGCGCCCAGATTCAGCACGGAATCGGTGCTAAGAATGCGTGTGTAGGTAGGAGCGACGTTGAAGGTGCCGATCTTTGAGAGCTGGTCGGCATTGCCGACGGCGCCAAAGACCGGATTCGCGGTGGTTCCGCCGCTGACGACATTCTGCACGTTCAGGTTGTCAAAGCTGTTCGGCGTCTGGAACCAGGAGCGGCTGTAATTCATGTCCAGGTGGACGGAGTTGGCGGCATTGAAGGTGTAGTCCACACGATCGAAGGAGTTTTCTTCGTTTCCCTTGTCATGAAAGACGGTAAATTCCGGCGGGTCGAGGAAACGTCCGGAGTTGAGCCCATCCAACTCGACGAAGTTGCCCCACTGCGCGCCGCCATAGGAAAGATCGAAACCGCCCGCGGCGGAGCCGAACGAGCCATACGAACTGTTGATGCTGCCGGTGGGCTTGGTAACGCCCTGCCCTGAGCGCGTTGTGGCCACGATGACGAGGCTGGTTTTGTCGCCGTACTCGGCAGGCGGCGCTCCGGAGATGACCTGTATGGATTGAATCGCGTCGGACGGGAGCTGGTTTGAAAAGACCTTACTCTGCTGGTCGGAGATCGACTGCCCATCCACGGAGAATGAGTTGGAGGCGTGATCGCCGAGGCCGTGAAACAGGCCGTTCGAGTCCGCGGAGACGCCTGGCGTGGTGAGCGTGACCAGAGAGCTCAACGAAGAGGACTGGCTTTCCAGCGGGACCTTGGTGAACTCATCGCGCTCCACGTCAGTGTGGAA
>JAKBHH010000144.1 GCA_021836865.1 Acidobacteriota bacterium | reverse complement strand
CCGGAGGGCCGGCTCAGCGGCAACTCGCGCAACGGCACCAGCCGCAAGAAGCTGAAGGGCGACTTCGGAGAAGCGGAAATCGCCGTGCCGCGCGACCGCAACGGCACGTTCACCCCGCAGATTGTGCCGCCTCACCAGCGGCGTTTCACCGGGTTCGACGACAAGATCCTGTCGATGTACGCGCGAGGCATGACGACCCGCGAGATCCAGGGTCACCTGGAAGAGATCTATGGGGTGGAAGTGTCGCCGTCGCTGATCTCCTCGGTCACCGACGCGGTCGTCGAAGAGGTGAAGGAGTGGCAGAGCCGGCCGCTGGAGCCGCTCTATCCGATCCTGTTCCTGGATGCCCTGATGGTGAAGATGCGGCACGAGGGCCGAGTAGAAAACCGCGCCGTGTACGTGGCCGTGGGCATCGATCTGGAAGGCCACAAGGATGTTTTGGGCCTGTGGACCAGCGCCAACGAAGGCGCCAAGTTCTGGCTGCAGGTGCTCACCGAGATCCGCAACCGTGGCGTGAAGGATATCTTCATCGCCTGCGTGGATGGGCTGAAGGGCTTTCCGCAGGCCATCGAGACGATCTTCCCGCAGGCGCAGGTGCAGACCTGCATTGTGCACCTGGTGCGGGCCAGCCTGAACTACGTGGGCTGGAAAGAGCGTAAGCAGGTGGCTGCGGACCTGAAGGAGGTCTACCGCGCGGCCACCACCGATCAAGCTGAACAACGGCTGGCCGAGTTCGCGGCCAAGTGGGACAGCCGCTATGCGCCCATCGCGGCGCTGTGGCGACGGCAGTGGCCGCAGGTGATCCCGTTTTTCGCCTTTCCCGCCGAGATCCGCAAGGTAATCTACACGACCAACACGGTCGAGTCGCTGAACATGAGCCTGCGCAAAGCCCTGAAGCCGCGGGTGGCCTTCCCCAGCGAGGACGCGGCCTTGAAGGTGATGTAACTGGCGCTGCGCAACGTGATCCGCAAGTGGGAACGCTCGATCCACTGGAAGGCGGCACTGAACTGCTTCACGTTGCTGTGGGAAGACCGCATCCTGGCGGCGACCGGAAAGTAGCATCCTTTCCTCCGCCCCGGATGATCTGCGATACGGCCGGCTGCGCCCGCCGTCAAGGGTCTCCGCTGCGCTGCGATGAACGCGCTCAAAGAACGCGCGCCCTTGACGGAAGCCGCAGCCGGCCAAATAATCCAACTATCCGGGGCATAGGAATGGAAGAAAATTCCGCCCGGACGATAACAAGCAGGAACGGCGTTTACACAAAGTCCCGAACACTCCCGCTGTTGCTGCCGGGCCAATCTCCGCTATGACTTGTTGTGCAGAGTCGACACCGACTCCAGGTATCTCTACCAATCGTGCAACCGAATCCTGATGAGCTTGAAGAGATTGTGCGATGCTCTTCTCCAGCGACCCCATCTGCGCCTCAATCAGGTCAAGACGCTCCAAGTACAAGGACAACACCTGCCGGTGCATTGGCAAGAGCCTGCCGCTCAGTGAGTCTTGGAGTTCTTCACGCGTGGCACGCAAGCGACCGCTTGCTAGACTTGCCAGCACAGCTGGGTCGGTTTCACCGTTAGCCAGAGCTCGCAGGATGCGCAGCCCGCTCTGTCCCAACAGGTCGCTCAATAAGCTGGACAGCTTAATCTGCACTTCTTCCAGGAGGCATTCCAGTTGATTCTGAAGTCGCACTCGATCCTGCCGCAATTGATGTCTGCTCCGGGTGAGTGTGCGCCAGCAGCGCTGTTCCATATCCGGCACATAGCTCAGGATCAGCTCTCCAGAGAGCATTCGGTTAACAATCCGCATGGCATCGCGGAAGTCTGTCTTGCGGCCACGCGGTCCGCGGTTGGACTTGGCCTGCGCCAAATACAACTGGCAGTGTCCTTCCAGTGCGATCCATACTGGCTTCCAGTACTGCGCAGTGGATTCCATAGCTGCTTCTTGTACGGACTGCATCTCTAGCCAAGTCACCAAGCGGCGAAGCTCGCTTATCGTCGTACCGAACTTCCTGCACTCGAATTGCAACTCTCTGTCGTGTGCGTTGGCGATGACAACAGCCAGCATCTTCTTGTGAACATCGATCCCTGCGACGTTGTACACAGATTCCATACCCACCTCCTGACGCAGAGCGGAGAACACTCGAAACACTTTTGATGCACCGTCTCGTGCTGCAACGAATCCTGCGGAAACGAAGCGCACACTTATTGGTTCCAAACCCGCATGTTCGGATCAAACACATTTACGGCATCGACTCATCCAGTGCGAAACCGACCCGGGTCCGCGCTGCGTCGCTCACATGTTACTGCGGAACGAAGCACTTTTCATGTCAATTGGTGGGCGGTAGCCCATGCGGACACATTTGATTCGAGTTTTATGCTTGGGAGGTTGGTACAAGCAGGAGGAGCGAGACCTCTGAGGCGAGGACGATGGAGCCAACCATGGAAGCGGGATTGGATCCGGCTGGCGGCATGAAGGCGGTGCCGGGGCCGGTGGTGCAGATCGACGAAGGGCGCATTCAGGCACATTTGGACGAGGTGGTTCGGGCGACGGTTGAGGAGACGCTGAACGGACTTCTTGACGCCGAGGCGGACCGGCTGTGTGGGGCGCGCAAGTACGAACGTACGGAGGGCCGCAAGGATACGCGGGCGGGCAGTTATGACCGGCAACTTCACACCAAGGCCGGCGCAGTGACGCTGACCGTGCCGAAGCTGCGGAACCTGCCCTTCGAGACAGCGATCATCGAGCGCTATCGCCGCCGGGAGTCGTCGGTGGAAGAAGCCCTGATCGAGATGTACCTGGCCGGAGTGAGCGTGCGGCGGGTAGAAGACATCACGCAGGCGTTGTGGGGCACGCGGGTCAGCGCCAGCACGGTCAGCGATTTGAACCAGAAGATCTACGGCAAGATCAACGAGTGGCGGGAACGCCCGCTGGTGGGCGATTTCCCTTATGTCTTCCTCGACGGACTATGGCTCAAGCGGAGCTGGGGCGGCGAAGTGAAGAACGTCTCCGTGCTGGTGGCCATTGGCGTAGCCCCCGCCTCGCCGCCCGCCCCGACCAGATCAAGCAACTCCGCCAAACCATTCTCAACCTCGCTGTCCGCGGCAAGCTGGTAAGCCAGGAACGCGCCGACGAACCTGCAACCCGATTACTCGATAAGATTCGAGCCGAGCGACTGCGGCAACGGGGTGGCGGCCAGGTAAAGAAAGAAACCAAACTACTAAAGGTCAATCTGAGCGAGGCTCCCTTTGATTTACCACTCGGATGGGCGTGGGCACGCTTTCCAGAAATTGGCTTCTTTGGGAGAGGAAGATCAAAGCATCGACCAAGAAACGACGCGTTTCTTTTCAAAGATGGAACTCACCTCCTAATTCAGACTGGAGACGTCGCCAGATCCAATGGCCTGATCACGACATACACGAACAAATACAGCGATGCCGGGCTTGCTCAGAGCCTGAAGTGGCCCAAAGGAACCCTTTGCATCACCATCGCGGCGAACATCGCTGACAGCGGAATCCTCAGCTTCGGTGCTTGTTTCCCAGACAGTGTCGTTGGATTCATCCCAGAATCAATTTTCCCTGACGCCAGGTATTTCGAGTACTTCGTCAGGACTGCCAAGGCCAACCTTTTGGAGTTTGCGCCTGCAACAGCACAAAAGAACATCAATCTCGAAATCCTCAATGCAGTCTTAATTCCCTTACCGCCACTAGCGGAGCAGCACCGCATCGTCGCCAAGGTCGACGAACTGATGGCCTTGCGCGATCAGTTGGAAGCGAGCCTCACCACGGCCCAGACCGAGACCAGCCGTCTGCTTGAGTCGGTGCTGCATCATGCGCTACAAGATGCCAGCCTGGCCTGAGCGCGATCCGGCAACTTCCGCAGTGCGATGAGACGGTAGGGATATTGTCAGGTGGCGCGGAACGCGACAATTGCCAGGGCGGATAGAGTAAAAAGCCCGTAGTCTGGTGGAAATTTCAGCCTTGAGCGCGGGTTAGATACGATTTTGTGCCCGTGGATCGTGCCTTTTACTTAAAGCTTGTCTAGGATGCGTGTAGCATGGCATCCCAGGCAGCCCATCCCGGAAGCACACACCACCCGCGCATCCTCCATTTGGACGAGGTAATGTGGCGGCTTGGGTGCGGCCGGTCGACAGTGTACCGCCTTGGCAAAGCCGGAATTCTTCCGCAGGCCGAGCGCATGGAAGGCTGCAGTTCGGCGGGCTGGCTCGAGGACGATGTTGACGCTCTGGTTGAATCGCGGCGTCCTGCCGGAAAGAAGCCAGTGATGCCCGCTGGCTCTGCGCCGGCAAAGTCAACCCATGCTGGCGGTCGCAATGGAATTGAAGACGATGTCGCGACTGCCCCGATACAGGCGCCGGCCGACTCCTGCGCCGCGGGCGTGAGCAAGCCTGTTTCGGACCTAGTGCCTACGTCCCTCCAGATCATGGGCAATGTTGTGTACCTCCATACGCCAACCAGGAAGCTCCTGCTAGATATCGGCAACCTATCCGCACCGGGACGCGCCGTGAAGTTAGATCTGAGCGCGATTGTGGCAACCGGAGACGACGCCGAGGAGTCGGCCGACTTCGGTGCTAGTGCAAGGAGGAATCAGAAGGGGAAATATCACAGCCGCAAGGCAGGGGGAATCTGAGATCGTGGGCACTTCGTACGTGTTGGCAACACAAATACAACCCTGGGATGCGCCGCGTGCGGCCACGCTCCACGATCGGGATGTACAGACGTTTGCCTCTATCGGTGTCCCCATCGATCTGCTGGAAGAGGCTCACATTGGCCGCGTGTCCAACGAAGAGGCGCGGGACGGATTCGGCATCTGCGGGCCAGTCTCCAAGAACATGGCCGGTATCGTCTTTCCCTACTTTTCGCATGTCACTGGACACCGCGTGACGGCGCGCGTGCGGCGCGATAATCCGGAGTTTGAAGGCGACAAGCCAAAGGACAAATACATCAGCGCCTATGGCGACGGGAGGCACTTGTATTTTCCCCCTGATGCGCGGGAAAAGCTGCAGGAGCCGAATATTCCGTTTGTACTTGTGGAGGCGGAAAAGTCCGTCCTGGCGCTCACAGCATGGGCGCGCCGCATGAAGATGGCTGTGATCCCCGTGGGCATGGGAGGGTGCTGGGGCTGGCGCGGCCGAATCGGGAAGACTGTCGGCATCAATGGTGAGCGGGTGGATGTGGAGGGCCCGCTGCCTGATATGGCTGTTTGCAACGGGCGAATGGTCTACCTAATGCTGGATTCCAATGCTGCCAGTAGCAGCAAGGTGCAGGCGGCGCGCAACGCGCTGGCGAGAGAGCTGGCCGGGCGGGGCTGTTCCGTGCGGCTATGCAATCTGCCTGAAGAGTCTGGGATCAACGGTCCGGACGATTACGTCGGGGCACGTGGTGATGACGCGTTGGCAAAGATACTCGATAGTGCTCGTCCGATGGTTGCCAGTTGCGACTGGGGCGGGGGCCGCTTCGAGTTTACCGATAAGGGCGTGAGCTACATTGGGCCGGACGACAAAGATGGCAACCCCAGGTCCCCTGTCTGGATTTGCGCGCCGCTCCATATCGTTGCCACGACGCGTGACCACAAGAGCAGCGAATGGGGACGTTTCCTCGAATGGAGGGACCGAGATGGCGTGCGCCATCAGTGGGCAATGCCGAATGCTCTCCTCCAGGGAGATGGAGTAGATGTCCGTCGCGAGCTTGCGCGAGAGGGCATCGCCATCTCCCCGTTAAAGGCGGCGCGGGAACTGCTCGCGATATACCTGCAGGTGTGGCCGGCGGATGCGCGTGCGCGGTGTGTGGACCGGCTGGGCTGGAATGGCGGCGTCTACGTCCTGCCCGGCGAAGTCGTCGGACACAATGGCGAGACAGTTGTGTTTCAGAATTCGCACTTGATCGAACCGGCCTACTCTGTGTCCGGCACCGTCGCACAGTGGAAGACCAACCTTGCCGACCTGGCTCGGGGTAATTCGCGGGTGGTCTTTTCGATCTGTACAGCCTTGGCCGGGCCGCTGCTCGAACTGACCGGTGAGGATTCGGGCGGATTCCACTTCCGGGGGCCTTCCTCGACGGGGAAGACCACGGCGCAAAAGGTCGGTGCCTCCATCTGGGGAGATCCGGTCCACTTCTGCAGGGCCTGGCGCACCACGACGAACGGTCTCGAAGGACTTGCCAACCTGCATAACGACGGCGTTCTCTTCATGGATGAACTGGGGCAATTTGAACCGCGAGAAGCCGGTGCAGGGGCTTACTTATTGTCCGATGGCAGAGGCAAGGTGCGCGCCGGCCGCACCGGCACAGCGCGTGAGTCCGCGAGCTGGCGCTTGCTCTTTCTTTCTTCCGGCGAGGAAAGCCTTGCCGACTTGATGAGTCGGGCCGGAGAAAAGCCAACTGCGGGGCAGGAAATTCGCCTCGCTGATATCTCAGCGGATGCTGGCGCTGGACTGGGTACGTTTGAAGAGTTGCATGGGGTCGCAGATGGAGCAGCATTCGCCCTCGCGCTCAAGGACGCGGCGAGCCGGTATCACGGTGCCGTGGGCAGAGAGTGGTTAGGAATGCTCGTTCGGGATCGGAGCGAGTTAGGCGCGGTCCTGGCCAACGGCATCCGGCAGTTTATTGAGAAGTTTGCGCCCGATGGCTGTAGTGGGCAGGTGGTGCGGGTGGCGCGGCGCTTCGGGCTTGTGGCTGTGGCCGGGGAGATCGCCACACGCTACAAGTTGACCGGATGGAATGAGGGCGAGTCCATCACGGCCGTGGGCAAGTGCTTTGTCTCGTGGCTTGATGGCTTTGGCTGGACCGGCAACCGTGAAGAGAAGACGCTATTGGCCCAGGTGCGCAGCTTTTTTGCTACGAATGGAGCCAGCAGGTTCCAGGACATACGCATCGCGAACCAGCACATCATCAACCGCGCCGGCTTTTTCCGGTTGGACCGCGATCATCAGCGCGAATTCTTGGTGCTCTCGGAATGCTTCCAGCGTGAAGTCTGCGCCGGCTTCGACCCGAAAGAAGCAGCCAAGATTCTTCGCGAGCGGGGTTGGCTGTTGCCGGGCAGCGAGAGACCCAAGCAAAGAGTCCGCCTGCCCGGCATGGGGATGCCGTGGGTGTACGTAATTGGTGCGCGGATGTGGGAGGGGGATGAGGCCTAGACCTCTATCTCCTTAATGTAGTGCCGGAGTTTTCTCAGGCTGCCTCAAAACCATTGGGAACAACAGGAACATCGGGAACAACCGAGAATAGCGCAGGTTTCTGTGTTCCCACTGCGAATCGCGCCACTGAGAACACGGGGAACAGAACCGGAGACCCCGTGGCCGATACGGCGAGATGTTCCCACTCGGTCCCAGTTTGTTCCTGCGACTTGGGAACGGTGCTATTCGGTGTTTACGCTGTTGTTCCCGCTGTTCTCACGCAAATTACAGAGGTTCCGAAAAGCTAGTAAAGCCCCCGGCATCCCGGAGCCGATCCGGCATCATGCGCCGCCTGATAGGTAAGTTCGACTGACGACTTCCTCACCCTCATTGCCCGCCGCTCGGTTGCGACAGACTCATGGTTTGATCACCTCGACCGGCCGATCTCCTGTTCCAGAGCCTGACGGGCCGCTACAATCCGGCACTCCGCCGCGCTCGACGAGTTCCGCGCTTGGTCTGGGATCGCTATGGGATGTGGTGACGTCAGGCGAGCCCTAGCCCTAATACTGTTCACTTAACTATCCTGATGGCCCCTCGGATGTTGATCGCGGGCAGGGGCTTGCCGTGGCGCGGACGGAGCGGAAAGTTGCTCATCTTGCGCTTGACCCCGCGAAAATTGCGGCGAT
>JAKBHH010000143.1 GCA_021836865.1 Acidobacteriota bacterium | reverse complement strand
CAGCGTATTTGTCCAGCAGATGCCGATCATGCCGGCCTCTGCGGCCTGCCATCCGTAAGTGCCGCCGCGCATCCAGTGATTGGTGTTGGCGAGGCTAACATAGCCGATGCCGTGCTCGCGGGCAAGTGCGATGGCGCGCTGCATGGACGCATGGGCGTTGAGGTTGCCGGGGCCGCGATGGCCATCCCATCGCTCGACTGCGCCGAAGTGCGTGACCAGAGCAGGCTCGGCGTCGACGCGGATATTGCCGTTGCGGATCATGGCAACGAAGCGCGGAAATCGATGGACGCCGTGTGAGTAGACACCGTCTCGCGTGGTTTCTGCAAAGAGCTGTGCGCAATGGGCGGCACGCGCCGGCGCAAAGCCGAGCCCGACAAGAATGCCGGCGAGGGTGGCCTGGAGCTCGTGAATAGGAAGTCGCTGCATCGCGATGCGGGCCCGCAGGTTGCGTTTCAGCTTTTGAGCGTAACGGTGATGCGGCGCGCGTCGCCGCCCTCAGAGGCAATAACAATTTCGCCCGTGGCCTTTTTACGGATGCTCTTGAACTTCTCGCCCCACTCGACGAGTACGAGCGCGTCGGGTGTGAGGAGATCGTCGAGGCCAAGCGTCTCCAACTGCCGCTCGCCTTCGAGGCGGTAGACATCGAGGTGAAAGAGCTTGACGGACTGGCCGTCAAGGGAGCCGTCGTACTCATGCAGCAACGTAAAGGTAGGGCTGGTGACTTCGTCGGGGTCGGCGGCATCGAGTGCCTGGGCGATGCCCTTGACGAGCGTAGTCTTGCCAGTGCCGAGGTCGCCTTGGAGGATGAGCAGTTGCGGCGGATGAAGCAGACGGGCAAGCTTGCGCCCCAACTGGATCGTGTCCGCTCCGCTTGCGGTCCGGAACTCATGGATGCGGCCCTCGACGGCGGGTGCTGCGTTGCTCATGCTTTTCCCTCGTGCGGCGGCGCGGCTGGAAGCGACTCCGGCGGAAGCCCCTGTAACCAAACATAACCGTTTCTGCCGGGCATGTGAACTTGAAAAGCGCTGGCCAGTTCGCGCAGGCTGTCGGTCGCAAGCAGGGTGTGCTCGTGTGCCTTGCGCACGGCGAGGTCCGCGGCAAGGCCGTGGAGATAAACGGCAGCCTCGACGGCGCGCGCGGGCTGGGCGGGATATTGTGCAAGCATGGCTGCGACGATGCCGGCGAGGAGATCGCCGCTGCCGCCTTTGGCCATGCCGGGATTCCCGGTGGAGTTGACGACGACACGGCCGTCGGAGTGAGCGATGAGCGTGCGCCAGCCTTTCAGTACGACGGTTACGCCGTGACGCTGGGCGAAGTCGCGCGCGATGGCAAGACGATTGGCCTGCACCTCGGCAGTTGTGATGCCGGCAAGGCGCGCCATCTCGCCCGGATGCGGGGTGAGGACGAGGGTGCGGGCAAGGGCGAGCTTCGTGAGCAGAACAGGTTTGCGAGCGAGGATGTTGAGCGCATCGGCATCGATGACGGCGGGCATTTTTGTGGCGGAGAGGAGGCCGGCGACGAATTTGATAGTGTCTGCGCTTTGGCCGGTACCGGGGCCGATGGCGAGGACAGTGATGCCTGCGGTGAGGGCTTCAATCTGTTTGGGCCGGGCGTTGTCCGCGGCGATCTGGCCATCTTCAGTGGCAGTGAGGGGCCGGGTCATGAGCTCGGGCGCAACCGCGGCGACGATGGGCAGAATGGGCGCGGGAACGGCGGCGGTGACGAGCCCTGCGCCGGTGCGGAGCGCGGCGAGCGCGGCCATGGCGGGCGCGCCGGACCGGCCGAGCGAACCGCCGAGGACGAGGACGTGGCCAAAGTTACCCTTGTTTGCCGCAGCGGGGCGCGGCTGCTGCGCGAGCGCGAGAGCTGAGCCGGCCCAGCCGATGTTGAGGGACGACACGATGGCCTCGCCCGGCGACCCGATGGGAGCAACCACAATGGGCTGATGCCAGCGGCGAGTGAGCTGGCCGAAGAGGTGCGCGGGCTTGGGCGCGGTGAAGGTGACGACGGCATCAGCGGGGAAGACGGGGCTCTCCACGGTTGCTGCGGTTGCGTCGGCGGGCCAGCCGGAGGGCAGATCGACAGCAAGAATCGGCGCTGCGCTGGCGCTGACCCATTCGAGCGCGGCAAGAGCCAGGCCCCTGAGCGGCGGCTTGAAACCCGCACCGACGATGGCATCGAGAATCAGATCCGTAGCGAGTGCGCTGTTGTGGTGAGCCAACTCTTCCGCCGTGGTGACGATGTGAATGAGTCCCTGGACCGGGTTAACGAGCTCGCGCCAGGCCTCAGAGGCGTCGTCGGTCAACTTGTCTATGGACCCGAGGAGCAGCGTGGTCACCTGGAGTCCGCCTGCGGCCAACATGCGCGCGGCCATCAGGCCGTCGCCGCCGTTGTTGCCGCAGCCGCAGAGCACGGTGACGCGACGCGCCCTGGGAAACATCTCGCGCGCACATCCGGCTACCGCAGCGGCCGCGGTGCGCATGAGCCTGAGCGATGGGACGCCGTAGCGCTCAGAGGTGACGCGGTCACAGATTTGCATCTCCGCTGCGGATAAGACTTGCATGGCAACCATGGTAGCCGAATGCGGGTTGACGGGGGCGCGCATTCGACCCGGAGTCGTACAGTTCCAGCGCGGCAAAGCACGAAGATGATCCGAATTTGACTTCGCACTTTTGTGCACGGGAAATGTGGAAAGCAGCAAATCTCGCAAGGGTGGGTGGGTTTTTCTTCTCCGGGTATCAACCCGGGGATCTCCGGCAGAATGGACCGCGGAGATCGCGGACGAATTGGAGAGCGTGGTTTGCATTAATAGTTTTATTGTGCGCTTTGGCGGGGAAATGATCTGCAAAACGGCGTCAGGCTTTTTGTGAATGGAATGAGGAGGATAGAGAAAATGTTGGGCCATGGGGTATTGACGGCAGCGCACCGGCTGAGCGGGTTTGGCAGTTCCCCATGGTTCAGAGCCGAAAGCGGAACGCCTGGACTGTGGGGGTGCGGAACTAACAGGTGGATGGACTCGTACAATGGAGAGCGATGAAAGTTTTTCACCGCACGTTCTTTGCTTCTCTTCAGCTGCTTGTGGCGGCCGCGCTCGGATTGTCGACTTTGGGCAGCGGAGCCGAGCAGGTGAAGGATCTGCCGCAACCCACGGATTATGTAAGCGATTATGCCCATGTGCTGTCAGCCCAGACGGTGGCGCAACTGGACGGGCTGTGCGCGCAGCTTGACCACTCGAAGGCTAATGCGCAGCTTGCGATTGTGACGGTCCGCAATCTGAACGGCGACGACGCGGCGGACTTTGCAGACGCGCTTGAGACCAAGTGGAAGATGGGGCGGAAGGGTTCAGACCGCGGAGCGCTGCTGCTGCTGGCGGTGGACGATCACAAATACCGGATCGAGGTGGGCTACGGGCTGGAGGGCATCCTGCCGGATGGCAAGGTGGGCGACATCGGCCGGGCAATGGTGCCCTACCTGCGGGCCAACGACTATGACAGCGCAGTGCTGCTGGCGACAGGGCAGGTTGCGCAGGTGATCGCCACCGACGCCAATGTGACGCTGACCAATGAGCCGGCGCCACCGAAGTCGGTGGAGCGTCCGGTGTCGGGGTTCAAGGTTTTTCAACTGATTCTGATCGCTATTGTGGTTCTCTTTTATCTGCTGCGGGTGTTTGGCAGCTTCGGGCTCCTGGGGGGCATCTGGGCGTTGACCTCGATGGGCGGCGGCTTTGGCGGCGGCGGTGGCGGCGGCCTGGGTGGGGGAGGCGGAGGTGGCGGTGGATTTGGCGGCTTTGGCGGCGGCAGCTTTGGCGGCGGCGGAGCGGGCGGCGACTGGTAGTTCAACGAGGTTGTTTGCAGTAGAGGCTTCCCACTGTGGAAGCCGGAGGAGAGTAAGGACTGTATGCGTCGTGGACTTTGGATAGGACTTGGAATTGTGGGGGCGCTGGTTCTGGTGGCGCTGATGGTGTTTTCAAGCTATGTAAGCGCGCGGAATCAGATGGTGGCCTACGATCAGGACGTGAAGGCCTCGTGGTCAGAAGTGGATGTGCAGATGGAGCGCCGGGCCGACCTGATCCCGAACCTGGTGGAGACGGTGAAGGGGTTTACCAAGGAAGAGAGCACGGTGTTTGGCGACATTGCCAACGCACGCGCGGGAATGCTGAATGCGCAGGGGCCGTCGGCGAAGATCGCGGCCAACAATCAGCTGGACGGCGCACTGGGCCGGCTGCTGATGCTGACGGAGAACTATCCGCAACTGCGGTCGAGCGAGCAGTTCATGCGCCTCCA
The DNA here is from genome assembly GCA_021836865.1 of Acidobacteriota bacterium. Classification (GTDB taxonomy): domain Bacteria; phylum Acidobacteriota; class Terriglobia; order Terriglobales; family Acidobacteriaceae; genus Telmatobacter. The sequence continues at coordinate 3,636 of JAKBHH010000143.1, read as the reverse complement.
GGATGAACTGGCCGGCACGGAGAACCGGATAGGCGTTGCCCGCAAGCGCTACAACGATTCGCTGCAGACCTACAACACGTTTGTGCTGCAGTTTCCGAACAGCATCTGGGCGGGGATCGCAGGGTACAAGCAGAACACGGCCTACTTTACGGCGAGCCCGGCGGCGCAGCAGGTGCCTGGCGTGAAGTTCTAAGACGACCATGCGAAAAGGGCCATCCCGGCAAGCGGGATGGCCCTTTTCGCATGGAGGGCAGGAGGCCGCCCGTGGAAAGCTACTTGAAAGAAGCGATGGCGCTGGCCTCGTCGTCGAAGATATCAAAGACGGTGTAGAGCTTGGTGAGCTGGAGCACGTCCTTGACCTTCTTGGTGAGACTGAGGAGCTTGAGCGCAGCACCCTGATTCTTGCCAGTGGTGTAGGCGCTGACAAGCTCGCCCAGACCGGAGCTGTCGATGTAGTTCACGTCGCCCATGTTCAGCAGGATGCTCTTCATGCCCTTGCTGATGAGATCGCGAATTGCTTCGCGCAGTTGAACGCTGCCTTCGCCCAAGGTAATCCGCCCGTTGAGGTCGAGTACGGTCACGCCGTCCACCTCCCGGGAAGCAATTGTTAGAGCCACGGTGTCTCCTCCTTCTTTGTGGTGTTACGGTTATAGCATTTTTATGTTGAGTTGGGAGATCAAATTGCGGATGCTCCGGCTGCATTGGATTCGCGTGCCGGTTACGGGGTGCGGAGTGGTCAGGTGGCGTCGGCGGCCGGCGCCAGATACTTTACGAGCGTAATCTCGGTTCCAGGATGCAGTTGACGGAAGTGTACCTCATCCATAAATGAGCGGATGAGAAAGATGCCTCGTCCGGTGCCGCGGAGCAGGTTTTCCGGAGCGAGGGGGTCGGGGATTTTGTCCGGGTCCAGTCCGGCTCCCTGATCCTTGATGGCGATGACGAGGGATTTGCCGGTGTTTTCAAAGCTGGCGGTGACTCTCTTTGCAGGATCGTACTCGTTGCCGTGGAGGACGGCATTGACGGCAGCCTCGCGGACGGCCATGGTGAAGCCGAATCGCGCATCCTCGTCGAAGCCGGCGTCCGTAGCGAGCTTTTCCGCGGCTGCCTCGATTTCGGTGACGCTGTCCATGGTGGAACTGAGCGCAAACTGCAGCTTGCCTGCTCGCGGCTTATCCAATGGAAATGCCTCCTCCTCTGGCGGGGCAGGACGCGACGCGCTGCCGTTCGAGGAACCTTGCTGGCAGTTTCATGGCTGGTGCGCGCTGTGTCAAGGGTGGGGCGGTGACCGGTGTGAGTCCGGGCAAAGCAAGAGGATGGGTTGGGGCGGCGAAGATAGAGCAGAAAGGGCTACACTCACGACATGCAACCGAGGACGACATCACGGGTGAGTCTGACGGCGCTTTTGGGAATGCCGGTGACGGATTCCCAGGGGCAACTGCGGGGCAGGCTGAAGGACATTGCGGTGGCTACCGGACCGGATGCGGGCAAGGTGGCCGGCCTGGTGCTGAAGACGCGCGCGGGCCTGTGCATTGTTCCGTCGCAGGAAGTGATGGAGACGCCGGCGGGGACGCTGGAGTTGCAGACGGTAGACGCACTGACGCCGCTGGGAGAGCAGGGAAATTTTCTCTATCTGCAGCAGGACCTGGTGGACCGGCAGATTATCGACATCCACGGGCGCAAGGTGGTGCGGGTGAATGACGTGGATCTGGAGTGGATGGGGCATGGGGCGGCGCATCTGCTGCGGGTGGCCGAGGTGGAGGTGGGCCTGCGCGGGGCATTCCGGCGGGTGTTCAAGGGGATGTTGCCGCGACCGACGCTGGAGAGACTTTCGCGGAAATTTACGGCGCGGGGGATTCCCTGGCAGTTTGTGGACGTGATCGAGGTCGATCCGGCGCGACGGGTGAAGCTGCGGATTGAGCATGAGCGCCTGGCAGAAATGCATCCATCTGACCTGGCGGAGATTCTGGAGGATCTGGCGCCTGCTGAGCGCGAAGCGGTGTTTACCTCGCTGGACGAGGGGGTGGCCGCCGAGGCGCTGGAAGAGGTGGAGCCCAAGCTGCAGAAGGCTCTGCTGGAGAAGCTGGACGAAGAGAAGATTGCCGACATTGTGGAGGAGATGGATCCGGGCGCGGCGGCGGACCTGCTTGCGGAGCTTTCAGAGGAGCAATCGGACGCGATTCTGGAGGAGATGGAGCCGGAAGAGCGGCAGGAGGTCTCCGAACTGCTGGAGTTTGACGAGCACTCGGCGGCCGGCTGCATGACGACGGATTTTGTGCAGATGGACACGCATGCCACGGTGGCTGAAGCCGTACAAGCGCTGCGGGGCTTTGACGGCGACCCGGAGAGCATGACAGAGGTGTATTTGCTGGATGAAAAGCGGGTGCTGCGTGGGGTGGTGCCGCTGGCGCGGCTGGTGATGGCCCAGCCGGAGACGCATCTTTCCGTGCTCACCGAGCCTCGTGTGCTCTCGTGCCCGGCGGAGATGAAGCAGGACGACGTGGCCGAAATGTTTGACAAGTACAACCTGCACGCACTGCCGGTGGTGGACGCACTCGGCCGGATGGTGGGCGTGGTGCAGGCCGAGCAAGTCATCAGCTTCCTGCGGGAGAAGCTGTAGTGAAAGCGGTTAGGGTCGGGAAGTGGGTGGCCCGAATTGAGATGGGGATTACCAATTCCGCCTCGGCGAGAAAGAATTCTCCTTCTGAAACATAAACTGTGAAACAATTCTAAGATGGTGCAGTTTCCTAAAGTCATCCAGGGTGGGATGGGCGTCGGCGTTTCCAACTGGCGCCTTGCCAATGCCGTCTCACGCCTTGGCCAACTCGGCGTCGTCTCCGGAACAGCGATTGACTCCCTTTTTCTGCGCCGCTTGGCGGATGGCGACCTGGGCGGACACATGCGCCGCGGGCTGGAAGCTTTTCCGTTTCCCGATATGGCGCGACGCATCTGGAATGAGTACTTTGTGCCGGGCGGCAAGCCGAGCGAGGCATCCTATCCGAATGCGCCGATGCACCAGCGCGTAGAACCGCGCAAGCTGGTGGAGCTATGCATCGTCAGCAATTTTGTGGAAGTTTTTCTGGCGCGCGAGGGGCACCGGAACCCGGTGGGTATCAATTTCCTGGAAAAGGTGCAGATGCCGCATCTTGCGTCAATCTACGGGGCGATGCTGGCGGGCGTGGGCTATGTGCTGATGGGCGCGGGAATTCCGCTGCATATCCCGGGCGTGCTGGATGCGTATGCGACTCATCAGATGTCGGAATACAAGCTGGGCGTGACCGGAGCGACACCGGAGCAGGACACTTTCATGCGGTTCAACCCGGCAGACTACGTCGAAGGACCGCTGCCGCTGCTGAACCGTCCACGGTTTCTGGCCATTGTGTCGTCCAACACGCTGGCGGCGACGATGCTGCGCCGGGCGAACGGGCGGGTGGATGGTTTTGTGATTGAGAGCCCGACGGCGGGCGGGCACAATGCGCCGCCGCGTGGCAAGCTGCAACTGAACGATGCCGGAGAGCCGGTGTATGGTGAGCGGGATCGCGTGGACCTGGCAGGTTTCCGCGAGATGGGCGTGCCATTCTGGCTGGCGGGCGGCTATGGGAACGCGGAGAAGCTTCGCGAGGCGCTGGACGAAGGCGC
>JAKBHH010000045.1 GCA_021836865.1 Acidobacteriota bacterium | reverse complement strand
TACAACCCGCGGATCCTTATCCTCGATGAAGCCACATCCAGCGTAGACACCGACACCGAGCTGCGCATCCGGGGCGCGCTGGAGCGCATGGTCGAAGGCCGCACCAGCGTCCTCATCGCGCACAGGCTGTCCACCGTGCAGCGCGCCGACGCCATTCTCGTCATGCACAAAGGCCAGTTGCGCGAAATGGGCACGCACCAGGAGCTCCTGGCTCATCGAGGCCTCTATTGGAAGCTTTATCAACTCCAATACAAGGACCAGGAGATCAGCGTCGCACCCGCCCGCGCCCACGCTGCGTCCGTTGTCCCAGCAGTGTAGCGGTTATCCCGCTACCAGGCTCTTCAGCACCCGCATATTGCGCTCCTCATCGCCCGGCTCATCCACCGGCGTCTCGGCGATAAACGCGCAATTCGCGAAGTGCGTGTCGTTGAGCAGCCGCCGGAACGGCTCCACGCCCATCATTCCCTGCCCGATATGCTCATGCCGGTCCAGCTTCGATCCGCGCTCTGCCTTGGCGTCGTTGCAGTGCCACACGCGCACTGCCTCATACCCTACCGTCGCCGCCACCTGCCGCATCGTCTCCTTGTAACCGGCCTCGCTCACCATGTCGTAACCCGCCACGTGCGTGTGGCATGTGTCCAGACACACCGCCACCGGCGCATGAGCTCGCAGGCGCGCCACCAGCTCCGCCACCTGCTCAAAGCTCCCGCCCAGGCTGAACTCCGCGCCTGCCGTGTTTTCAATCAGAATGTGAAACGGCGTTCCCTGCCATGCCAGCCCGTCAATCGCCCGCTCAATCGACTCCGCCGCTAGCCGCAGTCCCTCATCGCGGGTCAATCCCTTCCACGATCCCGGATGCAGTACCAAGTACTCCGCGCCATACTCCAGCGCGCGCTCAATCTCCCCGCGAAACGCCTCAATACTCTTCGTCCGCACGTCATCCGACTGGCTGCACACATTCACCAGATAGCTCGTGTGAATCACCAGCGGACCCACATCCAGCTTCGCGCGTATCTCTCGCATGCGCGCGGCTTCCTTCGGGTCCACCTTCGGCGCGCGCCACATCCGCGGACTGGAAGAAAAAATCTGCAGCGTATTCGCGCCGATCTCTCGCGCACGCTCTACCGCGCGCGACGCGCCGCCCGCGGTTCCCACGTGAATCCCGATTCGCTTCGTCAATGCCTTTGGTGCCACAGTATTTGCCTCTGTTCTTTTTGACTCTGTTTTTGCCGCTTTCTCGGCCTTCGCAAGGTTAGGGCTGCATAGGATTGCGCGTTTCTGTGGAGTGAACAACTTAACGGCTCTCATGGCCGGTTACCGGAGGTACGAACTCGTTGAGGTTAAACGGGCGGAAGGATTCATCATCCGGCGGCTTGATAAGGAGGACAAGCGCAAGGGCGGTTGGAGGGCCTTGAAAGTAGGGCACATGGACCGAATGCCATCCCGTGGAAAGCGTGGTTGTGGCGGTTTGCTGTGCGACTGGGTGAGCTCCGTCCAAATCGATGAGAAGTCGGTTGTCGATTTCAAGGCGTGAGCCATCGTCCGATTGGAGTTCAAAGGAGTACTCGCCCGGCTTGGTCACATAAAACTTGCCGTAGTAGTCGATCCCAAACCAGAGGCTGCTGTGGGTGACACCGGGAATGCCGCCCATACGCGTAATGTCCTGGTTAGGAACGTTGAGGGTGTTGGTGTAGATCGAGGCAACTGGATCGAGTTCACCAAGATCGTAAATAGAAGTCGCGCCTACCGAAAGTTCGTAAACATCGCCGCAGAAAGCGTCTTGTTTGGGCAAGACTGAGCCAAAAGCACGAATATCTCCGATGAGTTTCCGTTTCCTTCTCGTTTGGCTCGTTTGGGCGGTGATCGGGAGGGGTCGGGAAACATCGACGACGCCCAAATTGCCGGTGATACGATCCAGTACGGCCAGGCGTGCCAGCGCCGGCGGCTGGGATCCCGGAGCTTCGAGAAGACTAACAAAGCCATGGTCTGGCAGCCGTGCAATATCGGCTGCATTCAGTTGGTGATCCACGGTGGAGTGCAGATAATCGGTCACTTCGCCGGTCGCATCGAAAATGCACATGCCGAAATCGAGCTGAACGCGCGGGACGGCGCCGTTGATTCCGATGTCACTCAGCGATTCCGGCTTGATTACGACTGCGTATCGAGTGGCGCTTCCGCCCGGAGCGTCGAGCACTTTGGCGGTAATCGCAAGAGTGGCTGGTGTGAGCGGGTGATAACAGGCTGCTTCTCGCAAGGCAGTCGGGGTAACGAGCGTTTCCAGGTCTTTCCGAGTGGCATTTTCTCGGGTATGGCCAACATAGTACCGCCGGCGGAAAGTGAGAGAGACGTGGGGACGGATAGTCTTCACGAGTACCGTGTGATAGCCGGGTTTCGAAGATGCCTGTATGGCGATCTGGTAGTGGACTGCAGCGTCGAGCGCGCAAACCGCACCCGAAGTAACGTGGAAGCCCCTCGTCGCATCTTCCTCTTGATTCTTGCGCTCTGGGTCGATGGTGCGAAGGTACAGGATGCGGCGAGGAATCTTGCCGCCATGTTCTGGAACTTCGTAGACCTCGAATTCGTTGGCAGCTAAATTCGTGATCGGCAGATTGTGGCGGTCGCGCGCCACCACGTCAATCACAGCTTCGTGGGACTCGATATGCAGCACTATCCCTGGTTCGTATACCTGACCAGACGGAGCGGCCTGCGCTAGAGCGGAGGTACAGGACAACGAAACTAGGCAGATCGTGCCGAAAATACCTAAACAGGAAAAAAGGCTGCCAAACATCGCAACCAGCTTACCTCATGAGCACGGAGACGGCTGGGCCTGCTGCCCTCGGGCCTCTCGCACTTTGGAACCAGGGACAGACTCGGGAACCCCGAACTGTGAAATGTGAACTCCCCGTCACCCCAGCTTCATCGCGTCCGGGTCCCACTTGACCACTTCCCCGCGCTCATAGCTCAGGTTGCTCAGCAGCGCCGCTCCCGCCGCGCGATACCCGAACACCGCGTCCTCCACCACCGGCTTGCGCGACCGCACCGACGCAAAGAAATTCTTGAAGTGGTCGTAGCTGTCGCTGTAGCCCTGCGGCGCAACATACTTTTCAAATCCCACCGGCGGTGCGCCTTCAAAATGTTTCCGCGGATACTTCGCCCGATACGTCGTCTCAATCTGCTCCTGCATTGCCTCTGCGAAGGTGCCAATCATCAGGCCCGGCTCGGTCTCGCGCGGCACGCGGCTCACCGTCACCGCGCCCCAGCCAATCTCCATCGTGCCTTCCGAGCCTGTAAACACAAGGCTCTCGCTCTCTTCGCCGCCGTCCACAAAGTTCACGTGCAGGCTCAGGTTGAAGCCCTCGCGATAATCAAACAGCCCCAGCATCACATCCGGCACATTGCGCCCATCGTTCCAGAAGCGCAGCCCGCCCGTCGCCATCCCCCGCGTCGGTCCATGCGATCCCGTGATGAAGTGCGTCCCGCTGAACAGGTGCACAAACAGGTCGCCCGCCACGCCGCTCCCATACGCCTTCCACTTGCGCCACTGGAAAAACTGCTCCGCGTTGAATGGAATCTGCGGCGCCGTGCCCAGAAACCGTTCCCAGTCGCACGTCTCCGTCGTGGCATCCGGCGGCACCGTGTAGTTCCACGCGCCAATCGACGAGTTCCGGTCCCAGTGCGCCGTCACCATGTTCAGCTTGCCAATCGCGCCCTGTTCCAGCAGTTCTTTCGCCTTCGCATAGAGCACGGAGCTCACCCGCTGGCTGCCAATCTGTAAAATCCGCCCCGTCCTGCGCGATGCCTCAATCATCTCCGGCCCATCGCTGTAGAGATGAATCATCGGCTTCTCGCAGTACACATCCTTACCGGCCTTCATCGCGTCCACTGACGCCTGCTTGTGCCAGTGGTCCGGCGTGCCAATAATCACCGCATCAATGTCTTTGCGCGCCAGGATTTCGTTGTAATCGCGCGTGGTGAAGATGTCTTTGCCCCATAGTTCCTTGCTGTGCTCCAGGCGTCCGCTGTAGCAGTCGGCTACGGCCACCAGCTTCACGCCCGGCACTTGCACGGCCGTCTTCGTATCGCCCTGTCCCTGGCCGCCCGCGCCAATGAGCGCAATCTGGATCTGATCGTTGGCTGCAACCGGCCTGCCCGCTTCCTCTTCGACCGCCAGCGCATGAAGCCGTGGCGCAATCACCGAGCTCACCGATGCCGCACCGGCCGCTTTCAAAAAGTTCCTGCGATTCAACGCACTCACAATTCCCTCCGGACTCAAAGATTTCCGCCGCATACAACCATACACGCGCAGGGCCGGCTCGTCTGACAGCGCGCACTCCCGGTCCTGATTGTCTTTCTGCAAAGATAGGCTAATCGTCGTCGTCTTTCCTGGGCTTCCGTACCCTTTCTTTCAGCATCGCCGGCACGCGCCTGTCACCCATCGCGTCCTTCCAGAGTAGGACGTTCAGCTTCTCTGCAGGCGCGCGGTCGGCGTGGCTGAAGTCCATCTTCATGCTCTCGTGCGCGCCCACAGCCCGTTTCGTATTCGCCGTGTAGATCAGCCCGCTGTCGCGATTCGAATAGTCGGCGTCGTACGCCGACTGATCCCCCGGCCCCGTGAACTCCGGCGCCATCAGCGATGCAAACGCATCGTTGTTGTTCATCGGCGGCAGCCCCAGCAGCATCTCCATCGTGCGCACCACGCTCACCGTCGAGTAAAATCGGCTATCCACAAACGGCTCTCCGTTGGCCCCCTGCGGCGCGTATTTGCTGATCACCAGCGCGTAGCTGCGATGCGCGTCCACGTGATCGGCGCCGTTCTGTGCATCGTCCTCCAGAATAAAAAACGCGGTGTCCTCCCAGAACGGCGAGTGCGAAATCGCCTCCACCGCGCGACCCACGGCCAGGTCGTTGTCGGCCACGCTGGCCTTCGGCGTCGGCATCCCCGGTCGCGTTCCCGCCGTGTGATCGTCGGGCAGCCGCAGTTGGATAAAGTTCGGCATCGTATCCATGCCCTGCTGCTTGTCCGCGACCCACTGCTTCAGGTGCCGCAGAAAAATGTCCACGCGAATCTGGTCCGGAACGGCCAGATTGAAATCCGGAGATTCGGCCGCAAAGTGGCCCACCAGTTCCGACTTCGTCGCCGTGTTCGCCGCCATCAGCGGAATCGCCCACGGCCACTTGTTCACGCCCCCGCCCCACTCCGCAGGCAGCGTCTCCCCCGGCTTCACAGCAGCGCGCGCACATGCATGGCCGCCCAGCATCGGGCCAAGCTGCGGATCCTTCGCGGCAGGCTCACCGCAGAAGATCGTCGAGATGTACTCGCCAAAGTGGTAGTACGATTTGCCGTGCGCGGCCAGGTCGCCCCACAGATAGCCGCTCGCCGGCTCGTTCACATCGGGAATCTTCTGCAGCAGCGGATAGTTATCCGCGACCACGCCCTCGTAGTCATAGGTACGCTGTTCACCGCGATACGACTGCTGCCACGTCTTCTCCAGATAATCCGTGCCTATTGCCGCATTCGACCACACATGCCCGTCGCCGGAGACTTCGCCGGAGTCAAAAAAGTTATCCAGCACCCCAAACTGCAGCGCCAGCTTGTGAATGTTCGGCGTAATTGCCGCGCCATACATCGTCAGGCTCGCATCGCCGTTGCCCACTTGCTTGCCATGTTCCTGCAAATCGCCCAGCACCTGATCGTAGGTGCGATTCTCCTTGATGATGTAGATGACGTGCTTGATCGGATTCGTCCCCGCGCCTGCAACGGGAATCTTCTCCGCGGCAGCCTTCATGCGATTCGACTCAAGCACAACCCCCGTCCATTGCGCCAGGTTCTTCTCCATCTCCGCACTGTCGAGCGTCGCCAGCGAGCCGTACAGCAACGTCGCGATATATGTGCTCGCCGATTTGTAGTGTTTTGCTTTCGTCTCCGCCGTCTCGCGCTGCGCAAAGTTGTTTGGCCCGGTCCCCTGCCCCTTCGCAGTTGCAACGCAGAGCCGTCCGCCATTCGCCGCCGGAAGAAACACCATCGCAAAGGGCATCCAGTCGGTTGGCACAAACCCATCCGGCTCCACCATGCCTGTGCGCGCTTCTTTCGCCGTCAGCTTGCGCGGATCGATTACCGCCACCGCATCGCTGGCTGCATCGGCCACATACAATCTGCTTCCGTCGCTATTCAGCGCCAAGGCCACCGGTTCTGCGCCAAAGTAGCTTTGCCCCGGCAAACGCACATCAAAGTAGCCCTTCACCGAGAACTGCCCCGCGCCCACATTCACCGCCGCGACAGCGTCGCGATTCGCCAGCGCGACATACAGCGTCTTGCCATCCGCCGTCAGTGCAAAGGCGCACGGGTGCGTTCCCGGCGCAACCGGACTTGCGGGCTTCAGCAGCGCCAGCTTGCGGCCCACCGTGTTATCCGCCAGATTCAGCTCCACAATCTCCGACGCATTCCACAGCGCCACAAACGCGCGCCGCCCGTCGGACGCGAGAATCAGCGCCCCTGGATACGTCGACGGCACCGCATTGCTCTCCGCCAGATCAAAGCGATGTTCAAGCGCACCGCTCGCCGGGTCAATCAGCAGCACATCGTCGGAAAGATTGTCCGCGACCAGCAGTCGCTCGCGCCCCGTTGCCCCCACCACCGCCAGCGCTGCCGGAAACGGCACGCCTTTGTCCCCTTCGCGTTCGCCAATCAGCCGCGTCACACGTCCCGGCGCAAGCTGCTGCAGCGGCAGACGGATGAATCGCTCTGCTTCGATCTTTCCGGCTTTGAAGCCATATACCGCAATGCCGCTGCCCGTCGCGTCCTTGCCCTTTCCCTCGGGATCGGTCAGCGAGCCCATGCTCACATACAGGTGACTGCCGTCGCGACTGAACGCCAGGCCGGAGTAAAGCGTCTGCTTCGCCACCCTAGCCAGCGTGCGGGCATCGGGAAAATCGGCGAGCGTGCCCGTCTGCGTATCCAGCACCGCCAGAGACTGGTCGTAGTGCGACTCATAGGTTCCATAGCCCGCATTCACCGTCGCCACATAGCGCCCATCGGGCGAAACGGCCATCGACATCGGCAGGCTGTTCAGCCGCTGCGGACGTCCCGGGATCGGCCCAATCCACTCTTTGCTGGTGGGCAAATCGCGCGTCTGCGCCGCCATTTGCGCCAACGTAAAAGCAAAAGCCGAGGAAGCTACCGTCAACAAGACCCTGAAATCCATGGCAAAACCATAGCAAAGCCGGCCGCTTCGCGCTTTACATTCCCGTGACAGTATGGCCTGCAATAATTGCTTATATGCGTCAGGTCTTCACAGCGGAACGACTTTGGGACGGGTCCCGGCTCATCAGCCATCCGGTTGTCGAGATGGAGGACAGTCGCATTCGCTCCATCCAAAGCAACACCGCGGCAGAGATTCCTGCCGGCGCGCGGTTGCTGGACTTCCCTGGTGCGACCCTGACCCCGGCCTTCTTTGATGTCCACATTCACGGCGCCGCCGGCCACGACGTGATGGAAGCCACGCCCGATGCGCTTCACGCTGTCAGTCGATTTCTCGCCTCACGTGGCACCGGCAGTTTTCTCGCCACCACCGTCACCGCCCCGCTCGACGCCACCCTGCGCGCCGTTGCTGGCCTGGCAAAGATCATCGCAAATGCGCCGGTTGCGGGCTGCGCACGCGCGCTGGGCATTCATCTTGAAGGTCCATTTCTTTCGCATGAAAAGCGCGGCGTCCAGCCAGGGGAGCATCTTCTCGCTCCCGACATTTCCACCTTCGACCGCCTCTATGAGGCCGCCGAGGGCCACGTGCGCTTGATGACCCTGGCCCCCGAACTACCCGGCGCCGCCGAACTTGCCTCCCACGCAACCGCGCGCGGCGTCCGCGTTTCCCTGGGCCATTCCAATGCCACTGCCGCGCAAACCCGCGCCGCCATTGCCGCAGGAGCCGCCAGCGCCACCCACACCTTTAATGCCATGCGCGCGCTCGATCACCGCGAACCCGGCATCCTGGGCACCGTGCTCACCACCGACGCGCTCTACTCGGAAATCATCTGCGATGGCATTCACACCGCGCCGGAGATGGTGCAACTCTGGTGGCGCGCCAAAGGCCAGCATCGCACCATTCTTGTCACAGACGCCATGAGCGCCGCCGGCATGCCCGACGGCGAATATCAGCTCGGTGGCTTCACCGTCCACGTGGCAAACGGCCGTGCCATGGCGCGGGGCGTGCTCGCAGGCAGCGTGCTCACTTTGGACCGCGCGCTCGCCAACTTCATCGCCTTCACCGGCGCAGCCGTCGATCAGGGCCTGCCCTTGCTCACCGCCAACCCCGCAGCCATGACGGGCCTCAGCGACAGAGCGGGCTCTATTGCTCCAGGCCTGCCGGCCAATCTTGTGGCTGTCGACTCGTCCGGCCGCCTGCTCGCATCCATCATCGGCGGCCAGCTCACTACCTGACGGTATCTGCCAGCCGCTGCGCGCGCCACACCGCGCCCTCTATGCCGGCTACTTCCTTCTCGCCCACCGGCATCTCCGGCGTCGCCGCGTGCAGGCCGGCGAGAAACGCCTCCCGCACCAGGCGCGATTTCCCAATCACGCTGCCAATCCACGCCACGGGCACCTCGCCCGCTACAGCGTGTTTGCGCCGCACCTTGCCGCGCACCAGCAGCACGGAATCGACAAGATCGGCAGCGGCCTGCCGCATCACGCCCAGGCTCACCGCATCACCCTCTTCCGCAAGCTGGTTGATGGCGGGCGCCAGCGCGGCAAAGTCCGGCCCCGGCGAGCTGTCGCCCACGTTGACCAGTTCTTCAATTGTGCGCGTGCCCCACAGCTTGCCCACTGTCTCCAGCACTCGCGTTGGCTCCTCGCGGTCGTATGCCTTCAACGCGCGGCGCACCGCGTGCAACCCAATCCAATAGCCTGAGCCTTCGTCGCCCAGCCGCGAACTCCACCCCCCTGCACACTCGCGGCCTCCATCCGGCGCGCGCCCAATGCAGTTGGAACCTGTCCCGGCAATTTGCAGAATCCCCGGACCACCGCGAAACGCCGCATCCAGCGCGATGACCTCATCGCCCACCACTTCCGACCGCTCCACGCCAAAGTCCCGAAAGACCGCTGTGATCCATTCCTTCACGCCGGGCATCGTCGCGCTCGCCACACCGGCTGAGGCGGTGCTCACACGTGCTACCCCCGCCTGCTCAAATACTTCGCGCAGCAGCTTCCGCAGATTCTCTTCCGCAGTCGCCGCGCCCACGCGCAGCCGCTTGATCGAGCCATCCTCCGCAAAGGCCACCACTCGGTCACCATCCACAATCGATGCGCGCGTCCGCGTGCCCCCCCCGTCTATCCCAAGAACCAGACTCATCGTGTCCCTTCTCTCTGATTCATTGATCCCGTGCCGCCCCGCCATCGCGCAGCGTACCTGCCAGCACATTCAGGCTGCCATCGGTCTTCGGGGGAGTCAGACCCAGCATATGCGCCAGCCACGGATACAGATTCACATTCTCAAACGGAAGCACCGTATGGCCCGGCAAAAGATCCGGCCCTTCGGCAAAAAAGCTCGCCTTCATCTCCGGCATGAGCGCTGGATCAAATCCATGCGCTCCCGCAGTCGGCTTGTTGTCCGGCTTGCCCGCCGCCGGCCCGCGCGCGCGGATCGCGTACGGCCCCGTCGCGATCACTACCGGGTCGCCCTCGCGCTCATTCTGGTTGTAGTGCAGCTCTGCCGGCACATTCTTGCGCCGATACACCTTGAACTCCGATGAAGCCTTCTTCAACTGGTTGTAGACGCGTTCCCGATCGGCCTCCGTCTTGCCATAGAGCAACGGCCCCGCCCACTCAAAATCCGTAAGGTCCGCAAACTGGTCCAGCGTGATCCAGTCACCCTGCACCTTCACCATCCCGTGGTCGCTCACAACCACCAGATCCACAGGCAGCCCGGTCGCATCCAGGCCCGCTTTCAGTTGCCCCACCAGTGCATCCACCTTCCGCACCGCGGCGCGCGTCTCCGGCGCATCCGGACCGAAGATGTGCCCTTCATGATCGGGCTCCGCAAAATAAAGAGTGATGAAATGCGGACGCTCAGCCTCCGGCAGGTGCAGCCACTCCAGCACCTGCTTCACCCGCGCCCTTTCGGCAATCTTGTCGTCATAGCGCACAAAATAGGTCGGCTGGTAGCCTGCAATCTTTGCCTCAGAACCAGGCCAGAAAAAGCACGCCGTCCGCATCCCGTGGCTTTCCGCCAGGCTCCACAGCGGCACACCGCTGTACCAGGTTCCGTCCGTCACGGCCTTGGGGTCATTGATCGCATAGCGGGCTTGCATGGTCGCGTCATAAAAGCTGTTCGCCACCAGTCCGTGATGCTCCGGGTAGAGCCCCGTCACGATCGTGAAATGGTTGGGAAACGTAAGCGATGGAAAACTCGGCAGCATCCCCTCGGGCGCCCATACGCCCTCCTTGCCCAGTTGCAGCAGATGCACCGCACCGTCCCGCTTCGCATAGTCCCACCGAAACCCATCCAGCGAAACCAGCACCAGGTAGTGCGCCTTCTGCGCGGCCGCGGAGTTCGGTCCATGCGCGACATACTGGACGGGCAGCTCCTGCCCTGCGCCCTGCCCAGACAACGGCCAGGCCCAGATTCCCAGCCACAACCCCAGAACCGTGAGCCACAGCCGACTCGCTGCGCGCAATCGCATGATATCTACCTCCGCATCAGCTTAACGCACGCGGCGCCGCGCACACCTCTCCACCGGCAGGCGAGGACGCGCAAAACGCCTGCCTATTGGACCGGAAATCCGCTGAAAAAACCGTTCAGTGATTCGGGGCCGGCGTAGGCGCTGCCGCATCCGGAGTTGTCGGCGCAGCCGCAGCCGGCGCTGCCGGTACAGGCCCGCTCGGCGTCTTGGCCATGCTGCGGATGTAAACGATCAGGTTCTTCACTTCCTCATCCGTGGCCCGCGACTTATCCTCCGGCGGCATCTTGTCCTTGCCCTTCCGAATCATGTCGGTCAGCTCTTGGTCGGTCTTTCCAGCCAGCGACTTAGGATCCGTCCAGTCGGCCAACGTAAGACTCATGTCCTTGGCAACATCTGTCTTTCCGTCACCCGTTGCGCCATGGCAGAGCGCGCAGTCGATTCCGTAAAGCTTCTTCGCCTGCGCAAGGCCCTTGGCCTGTGCATCTGCCGCCGCGGCGGCAGGCGAAGGTGAGCCGGCCGCGCTCTTGGCTGTATGCCGGGCGCCAGCCTCCTGCGCCGCACCCAGCGACGCGTACCCTGGCGTAAGAACGATGAGAACCACTGCGGCAAGGAGCAGGAACGGCTTGAGCATACGTATCTCCTCAGTTGCAGGTGTCGGGGATTGGCATCTGCCAGCTGTCTGATTTGAATTCGACTGCATTATAGGCGCGTTTGAAAGTGAGTTGCATCACTGAACTTCAGGGGAGCATTCTTCTGTGCACACCAACGCTCCCACTGTGGTATACGTTTCCACATGTTTCGCGCCAGCCTTTTTGCCGCCTGCCTTGTCCTTGGCGCACCGGCCGCCCGCATGGCCCTTGCTCAAAACCCCGCTCCCGGTCCACTCATGGGCCCGCCAATGGGTTGGAATAGCTGGGACTCCTACGGCCTCACCATCGACGAAGCCGACTACCGCGCCAACACCACCGTCCTCGCCGGCCTCCGCCAATTCGGTTGGACCTACTCCGTCATCGACGAGGGCTGGTACATGACCGACCCCTTCGCCGCCACCGTCCCCGCTCATAAATACGTGTGGGACGCCAACGGCATCCTCATCCCCGCTCTCAACCGATTCCCCTCCGCCGCCAACAATCAGGGCTTCAAGCCCCTCGCCGACTGGGTCCACGCCCAGGGCCTCAAATTCGGCATCCACATCATCCGCGGCATTCCCCGTCAGGTCGTTGACCTCAACCTCCCCATCGCCAACACGCAATTCCACGCCAAAGACGCCGCCGACCTCGCCGCCACCTGCCCCTGGGATGAAGGCAATTACGGCATCGCCGACAACCCCGCCGGCCAGGCTTACTACGACTCCATGCTCAAGCTCTACGCCGCCTGGGGCCTCGACTTCATCAAGGTCGACTGCATCAGCGACCACCCCTACCGCCCCACTGAAATCCGCCAGATTGCCGACGCCATCCGCAAGACCGGCCGCCCCATCGTCCTCAGCCTCTCGCCCGGCCCCACCCAACTCGCCCACGTCGCCGAGATCCAGAAGTACGCGCAGATGTGGCGCATCACCAATGACCACTGGGACAGCTGGCAGTTTCCCCACCAGACCCCGGACGGCTTCCCCTTCGGCCTGCAGGGCGACTTCGACATGCTGGCCAAATGGTCCGCCTACACCGGCCCCGGCAGTTGGCCCGATGCGGACATGCTCCCCGAAGGCTGGCTCGGCCCGCACCCCGGCCTCGGCCCGCCCCGCACCTCCCGCTACACTCCCGACGAGCAGCGCACCGAGTTCACCCTCTGGGCCATCTCCCGCTCGCCCCTCATCATGGGTGCCAACCTCACCCGCCTCGACCCCTTCACCCGCTCCCTCATGAGCAACGAAGAAGTCCTGCGCCTCAACCAGACCGCCGTCGAAAGCCATCCCGGCGAACTCCCCGCCGACCCCGCCGCGCGCCAGTCCTACCCACAGCGCTACTGGGTCGCCCGCACCGGCGGCGCACACCCGCACACGTACATCGCCGTCTTCAACCTCGCCGACGCGCCCTCCAAAGCCAACCTGCCCTGGATGGTCTTCCACCTCGCCAACGCGCCCCACGCCGTCTACAACGTCTGGGACCAGCAGCACATCCCCGCCGCCCGCTCTCTGCAGGTCCAGCTCCCGGCCCACGGCTGCGCGCTCTTCCGCATCGAGTAACATCTGCGCGCTCGCTTGCAATCACCGCGCTCCGCGCTCCCAGTTTTGGAGAATCGACCCTCCTCTTGTAGAATGAGCGACGAATTGCCGGCCCATCCCAAAACCAAACACACACTGACATGAATCCATCGCAGACAGCCAAAGGCGGCCGCGCCCCCGCAAAGGGATTGCCCCAATGACACCCACCGTGAGGGCATTCATTGCGGGTTGTATGGTGGCTGTCGCCTTTTGCATTGTGGCGGCCGAGATCGACTTCACCGTCCGCAACCAAGTCCCCGCCAACCGCGATTTCATCGAGTATTGGGCGGCTGAACAGGGTCTGGTCCACCACGCCAACCCCTACGATTGGGCGGCGACCCTTCAGGAGCAGCGCTCCGTAGGTCTCGTCAACGGCCGTCCGGAATTCTGGTACAGCCCGCCCGCCGATCTCATCCTGGCATTGCCCTTCGGCTACGTCAGCGCCAGAACCGGGCTCCTGCTTTGGATGCCGTTCAATTTCGCCCTTCTCTCCGTCTCCATATGGATGCTCTGGTGCCTGCACGGAAAGCCCAACTCGCTTCTCTACCTGCTGGGATTCCTGTTTGCTCCCGAGCTGGTCTGCATCCAGGCCGGACAAATCAGCTTCTTCTTTCTGTTTGGCATCATGCTCTTCCTCACCTTTCATGAGTCCAAACCCTGGCTCGCAGGCGCGGCCCTGTTACCCTGCACCCTGAAGCCGCACCTGTTCCTCGCCTTCGGCGTGGCGCTGATTCTCTGGATTGTTGTGCGAAAAGCCTATGGCATCCTCGGCGGATTCCTCGCCGCCATCGCAGCCGGCACCGCAATCACCTTCTGCTACGACCCGCATGCCTGGTCGCAATACTCTGCCATGATGAAGTCCGAGGGCATGCTCCACGAGTTTGTGCCAACCCTCAGCGAAACTCTCCGCTACATGATCGATCGTGACGCTGTGTGGCTGCAGTTCGTTCCCTGCGTTCTCGGCTCCTGCTGGGCGGTCTGGTACTTCTGGTCCCGCCGCGGCTGCTGGAACTGGATGGACCACGGCCTTCTCCTGCTCCTCGTCTCTGCGCTCTGCAGGCCCTACGGCTGGATCTTCGATGAATCCGTGCTGATGCCCGCAGTAATGACCGGCGTAATTCGAGCCCGGCAATCCGGACGCTCCCTCTGGCCTATCGCGATCATTGGGGCGCTTGCGCTCTTCGAGGCATTCCAGTCGGTCAAAATTACCTCAACGCTCTATCTGTGGACCACCCCCGCCTGGCTGGCTTGGTACCTCAATGCCACCTGGCCCAAAGCCGCGCCCGCCGGGCAGGCCCTTGGCAATCCGTCCGCAGCCTGACCCCGCCGCCTCGCCATTCGATCCGCACCCACACCGCGCAACCCATCCCAGACCAGTGTCGCCCATCACCGTTCCCGCCCCCGTGTGCGAAACTACTCTTTCCGGCTGCTCGGCCGTTCCCCTGCGCTCCAGCCGGCAGGATGCATGAATGCCCGTACTTCGCTCCGCCTTTATCGCTCTCTCCCGCAACCGTTCCCTGCGCCGCTTCAGTGAGCGCTCCCGCCTCGGCAACAAGCTCAGCTCGCGCTTCGTCGCCGGCCTTGAGATCGAAGACGCTCTCCGCGTCGCCGCCTCCGTCAATCGCCAGGGCATGTCCGTCACCCTCGACTCCCTCGGCGAAAGCGTCACCTCCGAGGCCGAAGCCCGCGCCGCCGCCGACATCTACCACCAGCTCTTCGACTTCATCAGCGCCCGCAAGCTCGACTCCAACATCAGCGTCAAGCTCACCCAGATGGGCCTCACCCTCGACCCCGCCCTCGCCGAGGACATCGCCCTCCAGCTCACTCAGCACGCCCAGTCCACCGGCAGCTTTCTCCGCGTTGATATGGAGGACTCCGCACTCACTGACGTCACCCTCGACATCGTCCGCCGCATCCACGCCACCCCCGGCCTCCGCGGCCACATCGGCATCGTCATCCAGGCCTACCTCTACCGCTCCCAGGCCGATATTGATCAGCTCATGCAGGAAGGCATCCGCGTCCGCCTCTGCAAAGGCGCCTACAAAGAGCCCGCCGCCGTCGCCTTCCCGCGCAAGGCCGACGTCGACGCCAACTACATCAAGCTCACCGGCACCCTGCTCTCCAGCGGCATTTACCACGGCCTCGCCACGCACGACCCCGCCATGATCGCCGCCGCCAAAGCCTACGCCGCCCAGCACAACATCGCGCCCGGCAAATTCGAATTTCAAATGTTGTTTGGTGTCCGCCGCGATCTGCAACGCACGCTCATCGCCGAGGGCTACAACGTCCGCATCTACACGCCCTTCGGCCGCGAGTGGTACCCCTACTTCATGCGCCGCCTCGCCGAGCGCCCCGCCAACGTCTTCTTCATCGCCAAAAATCTCCTCCGCCAGTAAATCGGCCTGTGCCCCATTCATCGCAGCTTCATCGCGATGAGTGGGTCTGGATGCCTCAGAGGAATGAAGGTTGTGCCCCATTCATCGCGGCCTTTTCGCGATGAGTGGGCCTCGCAGCCACGGCAGAATGAAGACTGTGTGCCCCATTCATCGCGGCTTCTTCGCGATGAGTGGGCGTCGGAGCGCCGCCGTCCACTCCGACTCAATCTCAACCACTCCCCTGACCCCAGTTGCGTAGTGAGAAAAACTGCTCCATCGGTACTGCTCGGGCGATGCCACCAGTCCACGTTTCACCGGGTTGCGGTGGATATACCGGATCACTTCCGAGCGGGCTGATTCTCCATGGATATTGCCGTCAAAGTAGCGCTCCTGCCAGAACCGCTCTCGATCGCCCTTGAGTTTGCGGGAGGTGATCTGCTTGAAGGCCTTCAGAAACTGCGCCACGAGAATCGAGGGCGGCTCATTCATCAGCAGGTGGACATGCTCGGGCATCAGGACGTAGGCGTAGACTCTCGCCCCATGACGTGCACGAACCGCCTCCAGAACAGCTTCGACCACATCTTTGGTTTCCGACGCTTCAAGGTACGGGAGACGGCCAAAGCAACTGAACGTGATGAAGTGCAGAGACTCGGCCTTCTGGAACCGTTTCAAACCGTACGGCATGGGCCTATCCTAATCGCGTGGCAGCCTCATCCGAAGACCCGCTCATCGCGATCAAACTGCGATGAACGGGGCACACTTCACGACACCTTGCAGCATAAATTGGAACCCATGACCGGGCCACCTGTCGAGGTCGGATCACCTGTTTATCTGATTCGTTTGAGTCCAAAGAGTTCACGGCGCTCGATGCCGATGGAAGTCTCGGCCTTCAGACGCCTACGCAGGGTATTACCGCCAGGACATTCCTCATCAGCGAGCCCCAGCTCAACGGCGTCGGTGTATGCATCCCGCTCACTACCGTATGGCTTCCACCATTCCATATTCCCCGAGACGGATATGACATGCAGCACAAAACCTGCGTTTTCCGCTGAGATTGTGGGTACGACATTGATTGTTTCCATCCTATGGATAGTAACAAAGAACTGACTCTCCCGGGTCCCTGACTTTCCGGCAGGTGACCCGCTCATCGCTCCTGAGTATACGGCTTGAGGTTTCTGGAGTGTGTGCCCCGTTCATCGCAGTTTGATCGCGATGAACGGGTCGTCTGATGAATTCGCCAGCCGCTCCATGCATCGCTTCTGCAACCGGGAACACATTCTCTCTCACCCCCGCAGCCGCCCCAGCGCCAAGTCTGTGCCCCATCGATACCCTGCGACACAGGCTGGGTTCCCTGACCGGGTCGCCTGCCGCATCCGCGCCCGTGATATGAGTCACTGAGGACGCCGCCGCAACCGCTTAACATGAACGGCACGCCTCTGATGAGGATTTGGCGAGGATTTTGGAGGCATCCCATGCGCTCTTCCTTCGCATTCTTATCATTAGCTTTGGCAGGCACTATGCTGGTTGCCCAGCCGTCGATGAACCAAAAGGACGATTGGAACGTCCTGAAAGCATTGCCACAAAATCAGCAAATCCGAGTCTCGCTTCGTGCGGGAGGGACACACAAAGGTGCGTTGAAGGAGGCGAGCGACAGCACGCTCACCTTCAGTGACGGCCGGGTGCTCACAAAGGAAGACGTTCAGCGCGTGTGGGTGAAGCGCCGTGGGAACCGCGCCAGACATGCCTTGATTGGCGCAGGCATCGGTGCTGGAGTCGGCCTGGGAATCGGCGCGGCGATTGACAGTAGCTGCACTTCAAACTCGATTGTCTGCACCGGCAACCGCGGAAAGGCGATCGGCACGCCGCTGTTCGCGGGGATCGGTGCGGGTATCGCGGCCATCCTGCCCGCGGGTGGCTGGGAGGAAGTCTACCGTAGCAGGTAGGCGGCACGCGGCCCGGTAAGTACGAATCTCTTCATCTTGAATCGTGATACATATCCGTCCGGTAGCGGTATTCCCGCGCGGACGAGCTATGCGGGCTCACAATACTGAGAAGTCTTAGTGCTGTATCTGGAGCGGCAGGTGGCCCGCTCATCGCGCCTGAGCATACGTTTTGAGGTTTCGAAGGTGTGTGCCCCGTTCATCGCGGCCTTTTCGCGATGAGCGGGTCTTCGGATAAGCTCGCCAGGTTGCCCAGTATCTCACTTCTGCGGCCCCGCGGTCTTCTCACCCCCGCAGCCGTCTCATCTCCCTCACACGCCAGCTCCGCCACAGCCCCCGCCACCGTCGCCGACACATTCAGCGACTCCGGCCGCTCCAGCCGCACGCCCACCTTCCGCATCAGCGGAAGCTCACCCTCCTACCTGCCCTGGAATCCGAGTGCGCTCCACCTGACGTGCTCATCCAGGTGCTCTCCACCGCCGCTCATGCAGGCTGGGTCTACTTCGCCGGCAGGCGGTCGAAATGAATCAGGAAGTGAAAGCCCGGCTCGGTCATCGAGGTGTCCAGAGCGTTCCCGTCCGCGGTCATCGTTCCCGTCCAGGTTGACGCGGCCAGCTTGAAGCTCAACTGTCGCGTCCCCGCGTCAAAGGCAACCTTGCTGGCACGCGCGCCCTTGAATCGCTCCTCCGGGCAGTCAAGAAACATCATCAAGCCGTCCTCGGTGTTGAAGACGCGAAGAATGAAGTGGAGCTGGATGCCGCGCGCCTCATATTCAATACCAGTCCAGTCGCCGTCGAGGAGAGTTGGCGGCGCCGGCTTGGGATTCCTCGCCTGCCACGTCAGGCGCTTGAAGTTGAGCGGAAACGTCCCTTCCTGCGTCAAGACACCCGTCATACCGTCGCCCGAGGCATTGACCGTCGCCTCATAGGATTCGACCTTGTAGTCGAGCTGGCTCCCATCGGCGCTCGGCTTCCAATAAAAGAACCGGAGAATCAGCCGGCTGCCGTCAAACGACCCGCCGATTGCCGGAACGCCCTCGATATCCTGATCAACGAAATCGAGAAGCGCCGTCATCTTTCCCGCGGGCGTCGTGTTCATGTGCAGCACCAGATGCATTGCGGTGCCGTTCATCTCCAGTACGCCCTGCCAGTCGCCTGCCAGGGGAAAGACGGGAGCGCCAGGTTGCGCGCCGGCCGCGAGTGGAAGCACGCCGCTTCCAAGCAACATAGCGAACAGCCGGATCACTTTCATCGGGCACCTCGCAATCAGTCAAGACACGTCGCCGGATTTCACCACGTCCCGTCTCCGCGTCTCAGGCATGCATCACCCCCGCAGCCGTGCCAGCCCCTCGCGCGCCAGCTCCGCCACTGCCTCCGCCAGCGTCGCCGACGCATTCAGTGACTCCGGCCGCTCCAGCCTCATCCCCAGCTTCCGCGCATATTCCTTGAACGCAATGTCCACGTCGTACAAAATCTCCACGTGGTCGCACAGGAAACCCACCGGCTGCAGCAGCAGCGTCTTCACGCCCTCCGCCGCAATCGCATCCAGCGTCGCCTCCACCGTCGGACCAATCCACGGCCCGCCGCTCGCGCCCTGGCTCTGAAACGCAAACCACCACCGCGGAATCTCCGGCACGCGCTCGGCCACCAGCGCCGCCGTGTGCTTCGCCTCCTCGGCGTAGGGATCCACGCCCGCGCCCGGCCACAGCCGCGGCTGCCCCTCACTGGCAGCCGGTGTCTGGATCGTCCGGCACGGCACGCTATGCGCCGTAAACAAAACGGGAATCGCCGCGCCCGTCTCCGCCCGCAGCCGCGCCATCGCCGCCCGCAGCCGCTCTGCAAAGGCCTCCGCCAGCAGCGGATGCTGCGCCCAGCCTTCGGTAAAATCAATCCGCATCGACCCCGCTTCGGCCTGCGTCGCCCGCTTATACAGTCCCACGCTCGTGCGCGAGTTCTGCGGCGCCAGGCAAATCACCGCCGCCGCCTCCACACCGTCCGCGCGCATCTGTTTCACCACATCGGGAATATACGGCCGCCAGTTGCGCATCCCCACATACACGCGCACCGCCTCGGCCCGCCGCGCCAGCGCGGTCTCCACCATCCGCCCCTGCTCCATCGTCAGCTCGGTCAGCGGACTCCGCCCGATCAGCGCATACCGGTGCTGAATTTCTTCAATCACAGCCTGCGGCAGCGGCCGCCCGCTCACCACATTGCGCAGATATTCGGGAATCTGCTCCACCGTCTCCGGCGTGCCGTGCGCCAGCAGCAGCACCGCTTCCTTAGCCACGCGCCGTTTCCTCCCGCCGGAACTCGCGCACCATCTTTACCACCGCCTGCACGTTCTCCACCGGCGTCTCCGGCACAATGCCGTGCCCAAGGTTAAAGATGTGTCCCGGCCGTCCGCCTGCCGCGCGCAAAATCTCCTTCACACGCAGCTCCAGCACCTCCGGCGGCGCAAACAGCGTAATCGGATCCAGATTCCCCTGCACCGCGTGGCCGTGGCCCACCGCGCGCCAGCCCTCGTCCAGCGGCTGCCGCCAGTCCAGCCCAATCACGTCCGCGCCGGTCGAGGCCATCTCACTCAGCAGCCCCGCCGTCTCCACGCCGAAGTAGATCACCGGCACGCCCATCGCCTGCACCGCGCGCACCAGCCGCTTGCTCGCTTCAAAGGCATAGTCGCGATAATCGGCCAGCGACAGCGACCCGACCCAGCTATCGAAAATCTGAATCACATCCGCGCCCGCCTGCACCTGCAAGCGGCAATACTCCGTCAGCACGGCCACCAGCTTATCCAAAAGCATGCGCCACGCAGTGGAGTCCCCATACATCATATGCTTGGTGTGGATGTAATTCCGCGAGCCGCCGCCCTCAATCATGTAGCTGGCCAGCGTATACGGCGCGCCGCAGAATCCGATAATCCCCAGCCGATCGCGAAAATGCGCCGCCACCATTTCAATCGCCCGCGCCACATAGCCCAGCTCCGCCGCGCGGTCTGTCTTCAGCGCGCGCACGTCCTCTGCCGTCCGTACCGGGTGATGCACCACCGGCCCTTCGCTTGCCTGAAACTCAAACGGCAGCCCCATCGGCTCCAGCGGCAGCAGCAGATCGGCAAAGATAATCGCCGCATCCACGCCCAGCTTCTCCGCCGCGGTAATCGTCACCTCCGCGGCCAGCTCCGGCTGCTTGCAGATCTCCACCAGCGTGTGGTGCTTCCGCACGTCCCGGTATTCCTGCATGTAGCGGCCTGCCTGCCGCAGAAACCACACCGGCGTCCGGTCCACAGGCTTGCGCAGACACGCCCGCACAAACCGGCTGCCGTCCAGAATCGTATCAGGGCTGCTCTCAGGAGCAGCCGCGTTCGAATCAGTCATTTCCATATACGCTGATTTTACCGGGCGGACGGTATGACTTGGGTACCACCCATCCCGATGGCAGGGAATATCACTGTGCCTTTCCCATTGGCAACGCTGTCAGGTCCACAAATCCGTCAGTCACGAAGTCCTCACGACGGAACACGTCCTTGAGTACCGGCTCGGAAAACTTCGTTACAAATCCACTACTTGTCACATCAATCCTTTGGAGATATGCAAGTGAAGCATATTCACTTACCTGCTTCTTCTGGGTCACACTCACTGTACGGATTGATACAGTTCCATCTCCGATTAATACCCAAACGAGTGAAGGTTGACCGGCAACTCCACGAGGGGCAATACTCACCCCATACGCAAAAAAGTATTGATCACTGCCTTTCCAAA
Organism: Acidobacteriota bacterium; assembly: GCA_021836865.1. Classification (GTDB taxonomy): domain Bacteria; phylum Acidobacteriota; class Terriglobia; order Terriglobales; family Acidobacteriaceae; genus Telmatobacter. The sequence goes on along the minus strand of JAKBHH010000045.1, from coordinate 6,597 downwards.
AATACCCTCCGGCCACAATGTTGTCGAGGCGATCGGCCACACCAATGTTGTCCCCGGCCCAGTTAACCTTTCCAGGCGGGTATATTTCGAATCCAACATCTTCATCTTTGCTCAAATGAGCTCCTTTGGGCCTGTTCTCTTGTGGAGATCGCTCAACGGCATAGAGCATGCTGTGGTCGTCTGCTGATTCGATACCATGGGGAGGATAGAACTTAGTGAACGCAATATATTTTCCGTCCGGGGAAATCGCCGGCTCGTAGCACATAAAGTCATCAATCAGTTTGCTTGTATTCGTATCCAGAATTCCGACCTCGTCGACACTTCCTGTAACCTTGCCAAGGATGATCAACGTTCCCGCCGGCCCCTGCCGAAGAGAATTGACTTGAGCAAACTGGAACGGCAAATGCACCAGAATTTCCTTCGCCTCGCCGTGGAACATTAGTCGTATCGCCCTCATCGAGCCCGTTACAGGATCAGGAGCAGTTGAGATGGCCTCAGCGCTCAATGTCGCAGTTTCCAGGTTTACCGGCTGTTGATGCTCAGGATCGAAATCGAGTCTCGGTGAGCTCGCTTGAGGCGCAACCTGGCAGATGCCCACAGTGCAACTAATGAACAGGAAGCAAAGGATGGGAAACCTGCGCATTGCTTTTCTCCCTAACTCATGCATATCTCGCTCAGCATGACAGTATGCCCCATTGTGCAATAACTGTTAGAACCTTGCGCAAACGTTAGAGGGAATTTTCACACCGCAGGCATCCACGAACCCCGGTCGCGTGATTCCCGGCGATGACCCTGGGTGCCCCAGGTCCGTGTGTCCGGTCCTGGGAAAGCAAGACCTTTATTCAGCCACGACCAGGCCTCCACTACCCGCAGGCTGAACGCCCGCCACGGCTGCCGGAAGTAAAGCAGTTCGGAATCAGTCCGCCGTCTTTCGAACTAGAGACCGGAACCACCTTGCCAGTTGCTCTTCGCGCATCACGCCGGACGCGACTGCCAGAACTGTGTTCACAACGGCTTCATCCGGTGCATCCATAACGTACCCGTTCAGATCGAGAAATGTTTCAGCAACCACGTAGGACGTGCGCTTGTTCCCGTCAAGAAAACCATGGTTGCTGCAAAGACCAAAAAGATACGCGGCCGCCAGCGCGGCAGCATCCGGTTTCCTGTACGCCACAAGGTTGCGCGGTCGAGCCAGCGCGGAATCGATTACCGCAAGGTCGCGGACACCGCGCACTCCACCGTGTTCAGCAATCTGTTCGTCATGAATGGCAAGCACAACATTAAGTGGAACCCACACCCATCGGCGGGTCTTCACTTGGCCAGCTCGCGCAGTGCGTTTCGGCGCCGTTTCATGATCTTTCGCGCCGACTGCATGGCCCTTTCAAATTCGGGATCGAACGGAGTCACCCTGAAACCATCTTTCTCTTCGGAAAGAAAGATTGAGTCGCCCTTGTCCACCTTCAGTCGCGACAGAGCTTCCTTCGGAAGAATCACTCCCACCGAGCTCCCTATCTTCGTCAGCTTCAACTTGAGCATGGTCTCGCCTCGACGTTCACATTCTAACATTGATTAGAACGTGAAAGTCCGGCAATCGCGCCGCAAACACGCCCGCACAAAACGGCTGCCGTCCAAAATGGTCTCCGGCGCGGTTGAGTTTTCCATTTTTTTCTCCGTACTGTCCTGAATCTATCCGCCCAGGCAGCGGCCCTCGCCCCAGTTCCGGCGCCAGGCCCTGTGGGTGTTCGCCCTGTCCAATCCGCGCCGCAGGCCCGGACTATTGCCCTGCGCTCTGCTGCATCTGCCGCAGCAGCTCGACAGACTGCTTCGGGTTGATGTTGTGGCGGCGTCCATCCTCGCTGGTAGTCGCGCCTTCCACAATCAGGTGAATCGTCTGCTCCGGCGTCAGCTTCGGGTCCAGCGCAATCAGCTTGGCCGCCAGGTTCACGGCATTTGGAGAAGCCATCGACGTCCCCGACATCCGCAACTTGGCTCCGCCCGGCACCACTGACTCAACCTGATAGCCGTTCGCATCCACCAGCACGGTAGGACCGTAGCTGGTAAAGCTGGCCTCATCGCCGGCCTGGTCCACTGCGCCCACAGTAAGCATGTTCGGCAGCTTGAACGATGCAGGGATAAACTCGCTGAAGCTGCTGTTGCTGTCCGCGTTGCCCGCCGCGCAGATAAAGAGAATTTCCGGCGCGCTCTTGATCGCGTTGTAGAGTCCTTCCCGGTCGATTTGAAATAGCTTGGCGGCAATGGCCTTGCGGTCGGCCGCATCCTTGCCCATCCCGTTCTTTTCCAACGCCACCTCGTAATCCTGCGGCCCGCCGCCCCAGCTCATATTCACGACTCGAATATGATTGGCCCGGAACCAGTCGACGTATGCCTGGTAGTCCGCCGCATCGCGCCGTGAGAGTTCCTCGCTCGGAGGCAGCGGCACATTGTGCCAGTCGAATGTGATGCGGCCCACGGCAAGACGCACCGCCGGATTGCCTCGCGAGGCAATCCCCGCCACGTGCGTTCCGTGCGAGTAAGTGGCAAACAATTCAAGCTGCTCGAGGAAACCCGGCACCTGGGCCGGGGACATCGCGGTCAGCTTCTTCCTCAGCGCCGACGCTTCTGGGCTGTCGATCGAGAGCTGCAGATCAGACAATCCCTTCAGCTCATCTACCATTCCTGGGAATTCCTTTTGCTGGTCCGGCGTGAGCGGGAACAGGTAACCGTGCGTCGGAAATCCCTTCAGGTCAAACGCAATGTCGTGCGGATCGGTCTGCGGGCCCGGATGCGCGTCGGTATAAACACGGTCTGAAAACAGCGACAGATCGGAGCCCGAGTCCCATATCGCCACATTCACCGGGGTCAGCTTGTCTGCTGCGGTCAGCGTCACGTCGCGCGCCGCCCAGATGTCCGGCTTCTTCACATCATTTGCAGCCACTTCCGCGGTCAGCACAGCGCGCGTGGCTGGCATCAAAGGAATCGTGCGCTTAAGAATGAGACGGTCCGCTATCAGGCCCCAGGCCAGATCGTTGCTCAATTGGTGTGACTTGGCCAGCGCGGGATCGACACGGGCCTGTACGAGGCCCAGCACCAGCCCCTGCGTCATGATTTCCGAGTTGCTCTTCGCTTCCTTGATGCGGTTGGCCACTACCGGCCAGGGAAGCGGCTCCACTTCGTCCGCATACGCTTTCTGATAGGCCTGCTCGTACTCCGTGCCGGAGGTCTGTCCCGTGGCCTTTTGGGCTTCCATCATCGCCCGCGCCTGCAGTCCAGTCATCAGCCGGGCATCCGGCTTGTCTTCCAGATCGCGCAGGCGTGCAATGGTGTCCGTCGCTCCCTGATTGTTCCCGGCGAGCAATTGCAGGTCGAGTCGGACGCCGAGCAATTGTCGCATCGCGGCGTGGTCCTCGATGTCGTAGTTCTGCAGCACCGAGTCGACGTCGGCCTGCACCTTTGCCGCGAAAACGCCAAAGGTGGCGTCATCGGACTGCAGCAACTCCGTCGCCGTTCCGCTTAGCGCATAGTTGAAGCGCGGAAGATCCGCCTCGGTCTTGACGACCTTCTTGTCCGCCGCCTGGGCAAAGCAGCCGGGCGTGGAGACCATAACAATGCAGGAAATGGCAAGGGCGCAAAGAACAAAAGCACCCGCTCTACTGAAGTATCGATGGCTCATCTGGTTTGTCTCCTGGGGGAACCGGGAATAGACCGAGTGTGCCGCCGATTGTACGGGAAGCAGGCGACTCATGTCATCGCGCCGGGCAGCCGTTGACCGGCCGCTCTCCAGCAGACAAAAAACGGCCCCCATCTTTGATGGGGGCCAAGTTGCCTTGGTTCTCTCGTGTTGCGAGAGCTTGGTTGGCGGCCAGACGGCGGGGGAAGCCGTCCGGGCGGAATAGAGCCTCAGGGGGGTGGCTACGCAGCCTTTACGGCTGCTCCGCTCCGGTCGAAGATGCCGCGCCATGGGGGGACGCGTTATCCTGGGCCGCCAAACTGTTTTCCATCAACCGGATATGCACGCTGCTGGTCTTCACCGGCGCCGTGTCTCCATCCGCGGAAGCGACCTGGACATTGCCCAGCGCAACCGCATGCATCCGATAGACGGGAATCTGATGTTCTGTCACAAGGTAGCGCTTGACCGCCTCGGCCAGCCGCTCCGAGCTCTGGATACCCGCCGCGCCATGCACCGGCGAGTGCCCTTCCAGCTCGATGATGTAGCCCTGACGACCCGCGAGCTTGGCAGCCATGTCATCCAGCTGCTGTTTCGCCTCGGTGCTCAGCACCGGGTTGCCGCCGCGGAAGGTCACATCCACATCGCTGATCTGGTGGTACTGGTCCAGCCCGCTCACCTTCGAGTTGATCTGGTTGACCTGACCCGAAGCATTCTGTGCCAGGCTGTTTGCATTCTGCGCCTGTGTGCCGGCAGCCGTCGCTGTCTGGTTGGCAGCGTCCGCCGCCGCCTGGGCCTTGCTGATGCCGGCCTGCGCCCGCGCATCCACGTCCGCAATGTCCTTGGCGTTCTTTGCGTTCACTTCATCCAGTTCGGTCAGCCGATCATTGATCGGATCCGTCCGCTTCTTCACCCAGCCTTTGCGGGCAAATGGATTCAGGTGACCCCAGAAGCCTTCCTTATCCGAAGGATAGGCTGCGGGAGTGGACGGGGATGCCGGTTGACTTGAAGTCGCTGCCTGGGGCGCACTAGGTGGAGCGCTCGTCGGCTGTGCCTGCTGCGCAACGGCTGGTATCGCAAGCGCCGCAGCCAGCACAAGGGCTCCCACTTGGCCTGAAACGGAAGGAAGACTTAGGGAATTCATGTTCATCATTTAGCCTCTTTGGCTTTGCGGGAAGTCTCTAGCTGCCTTGCTTCTCGCTGCTCACCCTCTGTTTTGCATGGGTCGTGCCAAAGGTGCCATACTCGACAACTAAACATTTATCTCATTTTATTTCAATCATTTACATGCAAGGAAGATCGCTCTAATCACACCCCGGCTCCACCCCTGCATCGGTGGAGGCGTGTATTTTTTACCTCTAAGCGTAAGTTCTACTGCGTAAAGACGGTTCCCAGGGCCTTATCGAGCTTCCACACCCACCACGCGAATCTCCGGATACGCCCCATTCCAGTCCGGGGACACCGCATCGAAGATCAACCGGAAGTCCCGTCCATCCCCCGGTTTCAGCGGGGCCGCAGACACCGGCTCGACATCAATATACGGCTCTCGCATCCGAATCAGCTTCATCGCCAGCGTCTCGTTCTGCGTCACTTCTTTGGCCGTATCTCGGAACAGCACCTGCACCGTAATCCCCGTCACCGTCCGAGCCCCGGTGTTTTCAATGTGACCATCCACATAGGTCACCTTGCCGCCCGCCAGGTTGCCTGACTCGCTCATCACCAGCCCTGAGATAGGCAGACTCGCCGCATAGGGGTCCGCCTTGGCCGAGATCGGCGTCACTGTCGGCGCCTTCCTGCCCCGTTCCAGAGTCAACACCAGCACCACCGACAGCAGAATCACAACAACCGCCGCAAGCGCCAGCGGAAGCCAGTTGCGCTCCTGACTCTTCTGGGGAACAAAGTCGATGGGAGAATTCGTACTCACGAGCGGATTTTACACCCGTTACAAAAGGAATGTCCGCGACGCCCGCGTTCTTCCATATAGACCTGTTGCAAACTCGGCAAACGCACGATGTTCCCCTTATGGCGATCTCGATCCGGCGGAACTCCCACTTTGGATGGATACACAACCGGCCCCAGCCAGTGTTTACTTGGAGCCGAAATCTGGACCCGAAATCTGGCGCCGACTCTCCCTCGACACCGACCGGACCCAATCGCAGAAAGGTCTGGGCCATGACGCCTCAAGACGCAACACCCGACACGCTCTCTCAGACTGCCCTCAGCTCCGGCCGCGCTGAGTTCGCGTATCAGGCCATCACCCTCGCGGCCATGCTGCTCGTCTTCGCCACCGCCTGGGTCTTTTAAGCGCCCGCCCATTGGGTCGCTCCGGCCCGGGCCACCCCGCACGCCTTCACGCCCCGTCTTTTCCCTTGCCCAGCCGTATGATCGCCACCGTGTACCAGCCGATCGTCGCAAAGACCACAACGAGGAATGGGGGCATCAAAAGCGGAAGAGTCTTGCCTTGGCCTCTCCGCGCCGAATCAATGATCATCCATTGCAGAAGCGCAAAAAAACACGCCAACTCCATCTTGAGCCAGCCAACCATCGCCACCGTCAGCTCCTCCGCCCGTGCCCGATTCGCCGGCAATACCGGCACTGGGTAGTTGAATGCCGCCGGATACCGGCACACTGCCATCATCAGCAGGTACACTCCTACGCCAATCACCGGCAGCACCAGGAGCACGGCGGGGGATCCCCACCCGTTGGGATTCCCCGCCAAATCAAAGTGGGTGGCAATCCGGTCCGGCAGCCGCTCCGGTCCCCACACCGCGCGGTACGTCACCCAGGCCATCACTCCCAGTGCCAGCCAGCCCAGCAAGTCCAGCGTTCTGCGCATCAAATCCTCCTGGCGATGCCGCATTGACCAAGAAATGCCCCTCACCCGAACCGCGCCCGCTTCACCGTCTGGCGAAAATCCACGCCGTTCATCTCCA
>JAKBHH010000142.1 GCA_021836865.1 Acidobacteriota bacterium | reverse complement strand
GGCTGTGCCGGGCTGACCGCCGCCATCTACACTGCCCGTGCAGGCCTCAACCCATTGGTTCTGGAGGGCCACGAGCCCGGCGGCCAGCTCTCCATCACCACGCTGGTGGAGAACTTTCCCGGCTGGCCGGAGGGTATTCAAGGGCCGGAGCTGATCGACAACATGAAGAAGCAGGCGGCCCGCTTTGGCGCCACCTTTCAGTTGGCCCACTTGAACGCGGCCGATCTGAACACCCACCCCTACCGGCTGCACACGTCGGCGGGGGAAATCTGCACGCGCACGCTGATTGTGGCTTCCGGCGCCAGCGCGCGCTGGCTGGGGCTGCCCAGTGAACAGGCGCTCATAGGCCACGGCGTGTCAAGCTGCGCCACCTGCGATGGATTTTTCTTCCGCGGCAAGGAGATCGCCGTCGTGGGCGGCGGCGACTCGGCGATGGAAGAGGCCCTGTTCCTGACGCGCTTTGCCAGCAAAGTTACCCTGCTGCACCGGCGCAACGCCTTCCGCGCCAGCAAGATTATGCTGGAGCGCGCCATTGCCCACCCCAATATCGAATTGCGCACCAACACCGTCGTCGAAGAAGTGCTGGGTGTGGACGAGAAGGAAGTGAAGGGTCTGCGCCTGCGCGATGTGACCAACGGCGCGGAGACCACGCTGCATATCAGCGGACTCTTCCTCGGTATCGGCCATGAGCCCAACGCAAAGATGTTCGCCGGACAGATCGATCTCGATTCGGATGGCTACATCCGCACGAAGGACAATGTGCTGACCACGCGCAAAGGCATTGTGGTGCAGGGCGTTTATGCCTGTGGCGATGTGCAGGATCGGCGCTACCGGCAGGCCATCACCGCAGCGGGCTCGGGTTGTATGGCGGCGCTTGAAGCGGAGAAGTTCCTCGAAGAGCACGGACACTGAGGCGTGCCGAACAGACCGGACGGAAGCGCAATGACAGCGCTGGCTGAAAATCTCGCGCGCGTGGAAGAGGCGATCGCGGCAGCCTGTCGCAGGGCCAGTCGCACGCGCGCTGAGATTGAGCTGATGGCTGTGTCAAAGACGTATCCTGCCGAGACCGTGGCCGAGGCGGCTGCTCTGGGGCTGACGCTCTTTGGCGAGAATCGCGTGCAGGAGTTTGCGGGGAAGGCTTCGCGTGCGGAGGAGCTTTGGGCGGAGTTAGTGGTACGGCGTCCCCGCGTGCATCTCATCGGGCATCTTCAGTCAAACAAAGCAGCAAAGGCTGCGGAGATCTTCGACGGCGTCGATTCACTCGATTCGCTGCGGATCGCCGAAAGGCTCAATGAAGCCGCAGCCAGGCTGGGCAAGCGTCTGCCCGTGCTCATCGAAGTAAAGCTGAGCAAGGAGGAGACGAAGGCCGGCATCGATCCCGAGTCTGCCGAAGCCGCACAACTGCTGGAACGCCTGCCGGACCTCGATCACCTTGAAGCGCAGGGACTCATGACCATTGCGCCGTGGGGCGCGCCGGAAGCCGAGACCCGCGCCTGCTTCCGCAGCCTGCGCGCGTGGCGCGACCGCTGGGCGCAGGCGCACACCAGGCTCAACCTCGTTGTGCTCTCCATGGGCATGAGCGGCGACTTTCCGTTGGCGATCGAAGAGGGCGCAACACGCATCCGCATCGGCACGGCACTCTTCGGCAAGCGCGCGCCCTATGCGGGACCGCCCGAATGATACGGCAAGCGAAGGATGGCGTAACTATTGCCGTGCGCGCACAGCCCGGCGCGAAGAAGACCGCCATAGTAGGCGTCTATGGCGAGGGCGCTGCGGCGCAGTTGAAGATCGCCGTACAGGCACCGCCGATTGAAGGCCGCGCCAACGAGGCGCTCGTGCATTTCCTTGCGGCGACCTTTGACATTCCGAGAGCGAGGGTGGAGCTTGTTGCGGGCGAGCTGTCGAGGAGCAAGGTGTTCCTACTGCGCGGTGTGACTGAAGAACAAGCGACGACCGTGCTGGAGAGTGCGTCGCAAAAGTAGAAGATTCACCGACCGTGCATAGCCAGCGCTGCGGCCAGCGCCTCTTCCGGCTCTGGGCGGACGCGGAAGTCGGCGTGCGCTTCGGAGAAGAGGACCTTGTGGTCGCGGCCAATGACATACGTCGCGGGCAGCGGCAGCCGCCAGCTTTCATCGCCATTTACAAAAGGAATGTTGACGAGGATGGAGCGGTAGTACTCGCGCATGGAGTCGGGCACGGTGTAGACGAGGCCGAACTGCTCCGCGAGCGCGTTCCCCGCGTCGTGCAGCACGGGGAAGGGCAGTCCGTGGTGGCCCACCATGAAGTCGCTCTGGCGCTGCGTTTGCGGGCTCACGGCGACCATCAGTGCGCCATGCTCGCGGATCTGGCCATAGAGATCGCGCCACGCCTCCAGCTCCGTCATGCAATAGGGGCACCAGCGCCCGCGAAAGAACTTGATGACCAGCGGACCCAGCGCGAGCATATCGGCGGAGCGCACCAGCTTGCCGCCTGCATCCTTCAGTGAGAATTCAGGCGCCACCGCGCCGACAGGCAGGATGCGGTCCTCGATGCCGGTGGCGAAGAGTTCCTCGACGGAGCGCTCGCCGATGGCGAGCCGCTCGGCCTGCACCAGATGGCGCGTGTTGGCGGTGATCTCGTCGAGCTGATCCTGGAGGGTGTTCATCATCTTTGTTACTTGCTCTGGTGCATTGAAACGTAAAGTGCTGCAAACGCAATTAGGGCCTGAACGGCTGTGAACGCAACAAGCGCCCACGTAGCCCATTTGAGTGAACTCGTTGACTTTGCCAGCTGCTCAGTTGCATGGTTCATCAGTGCTGCGTTCTTTTCATTTTGCTCACTGGCTTGCTTATTACTTTTTAGCAATTCTTTCGTGAGTTCGTTTGCTTGTGTTTCAATTTCGATTTGTGTTTGAGCCTGCAGTTGCTTTTGTTCTTCGAGCTCGACCTGTCTCTTTTGGATCTTTGTCAGTGCAATATTCACGCAGGCAGAAGCCCGTCCGATATGAACATCTGCGCTACCAGAGTTGCCTGCAACCTTCAATTCCATAGCGCAACGTTGTAATAGTTCGTCAACCGACATTCTCTCGGGATCAATTTCTCCACCCAACATCCGTTACCTCCCGAAGCGTTAGGTCGGCGCTACCGCCCGAACTTCTGCCGGCCGCCCATGCCCAGCGCGCCCATGCCGCCGCGCATCATGCTTTTGGCCAAGCCGCCTTTGCCCATCTGCTTGAACATGCGCGCCATCTGCGCGTACTGGCGCAGGAGCTGGTTCACGTCCTGCACGCTGGTGCCGGAGCCTGCTGCGATGCGCTTGCGGCGCGAGCCCGAGATGATCTCGTGGTTCAACCGCTCTTTGGGCGTCATGGAGTTGATGATGGCTTCAAGGCGCACGAACTGCTTCTCGTCGACATTCTTGGCTGCCTGCTGCATTCCGGCAAAGGGGCCGACCGACGGCATCATCTTGAGGATCGATTCCATGGACCCGAGCTTCTTGATCTGGCGCAACTGGTCACGGAAGTCTTCTAGCGAGAAGCCGTCGCCGAGCAGCGCCTTCTTGGCGAACTCCTCTGACTTTTTGCGGTCCAGCGTGGACTCGGCCTTCTCGATGAGCGACATCATGTCGCCCATGCCGAGGATGCGGCCGACAATACGATCCGGATGAAAGGGCTCGAAGGCGTCCGGCTTTTCGCCCACGCCGATGAACTTGATGGGCTGGCCGGTCACGTGGCGAATCGAGAGCGCCGCCCCGCCGCGCGCGTCGCCGTCCATCTTGGTCAGGATGACGCCGGTGAGGCCGAGACGTGCGTGAAAGTCCTGCGCGGAGTTGACGGCGTCCTGGCCGGTCATGGCGTCGGCCACGAAGAGGATCTCCTGCGGATTAAGCAGCTTCTTCAACTGCTCCATCTCGGTCATCAGCTCTTCGTCGATGTGCAGGCGGCCGGCGGTGTCCACGATAAGCGTGTCGCAGCCCATGTTGCGGGCCTCGCGGCGGGCTTCGCCGGCGAGCCGTTCCACGAGCTTCGGCCCGGGGGCCTCGCCTTTTTGGTCGCCCTCATACAGGCGGGCCTCGATGGATTTGGCCACGACCTTCAACTGCTCGCGCGCGGCGGGGCGGTAGACGTCGACGGAGACGAGCATGGGCCGGTGACCGCCCTTCTTCAGCCATGCCGCCAGTTTGCCGCTGGTGGTCGTCTTGCCGGAGCCCTGCAGACCGGCCATCAGGATGACTGTGGGCGGCTGCGAGGCGAACTTGAAGCGCGCGGTGTCGCGGCCCAGCAGTTCGATCAGCTCGTCGCGCACAATCTTGATGACCTGCTCGGAGGGCGAGAGCGCCGTCATGACTTCGGTGCCGACGGCCTTGGCGCGGATGTGCTCGATGAGGTCGCGGGCTACATTCAGGTTGACGTCGGCCTCAAGCAGGGCGACACGAATTTCGCGCAGGGCTTCGGCGATGTTTTCTTCTGTAAGCGTGCCCTGGCCGCGGAGGGTCTTGAAGGCGCGCTGCAGCTTGTCTGTAAGGTTTTCAAACATAGGTCAGCTTCAAGTGTAAAGGAAGCGAGGGCGCGGCGTGTAATGCAGCCGCAGGAGGAATCCCGGGTCTTAAAAGCGGGGCTTGGGAGCCTCAGAGGTTGGGCGCGGCGACAAGGCCCTAGTCCGCCGGCGCAATAAGATATTGCTCCAGCTTCCCGTCTGGGTATGTATACGTGGTCAACATCATGCGGCGGTCGGGATACGTGATGCGAAAGGCGCGGAAGGTCATGCCACCGCGCAGTTGATCGCCGACCTGCTTGAATGCGAGCGGCTCGCCCAAAGGCGCAAGGCTCGACTGGAAATCAGCCAGAGCTTCCGGCGTGAAGTAGTCGCTCAGGTTGGGCGCCAGCAGGCTGCGATCGACCCTGCCCTGCTGCAGACCGTGATAGATGTCGAGCGCCTGCTGCTCGGGTGCCGTCAGCGGATAGCCCGCGACAACCGGCGCCGCAAGATCAGCGATGGTGCTGGCTGCGCCCACCGCATCCTGATTGGTGAGTACAGCCACGGCCACGCCATCATCAATCAGCACGACGTTGTCGGAAACAAAGCCCGACACTTCACCGGAGTGTTCGATGGAGCGATGCCCGGCGCGCGTCTCCACCTGCACGCCCAGCCCATAGTGGGTTTCCTTGCCACTCTTGAGCTTCACATCCGTGAACATTTGGTTATAGCTTTCTGGCTTCAATACGGATTCCGCCAGCACGCTCTCGTCCCACAGAGCCAGGTCATGTGCGGTCATGGCCAGTTCCCCGGCGGCAAACATCCAGCCGCGGCCTTCTTTGGGTGCAACACGCAGTGGCCCAAGGGCGTGGCGATAGTAGGCAGTTGCGTCGGTCTGCGTCAGCTTGTCCTGATCTGAGTTCCACACAGAGTGCATGCCGAGCGGGTGAAAGATCTGCTCGCCGAGAAAGTCCATGAGCTTTTCGCCACTGACTTTCTCCACAATCGCGCCGGCGATAACGTAGTTGGTGTTTGAGTATTGCCATTGCGTGCCGGGTTCAAAGTCCAGCGGCTTCTTTGCCCACGTGTCCAGAATTTGCTGCGCGGTTGTGGGCTTCACCATTGGAGTCATCAGGTAGTCTTCCGGCCAGTAATCCTGGTACCCCGAGGTGTGCGAGAGAATCTGGCGGATTGTGACTTCATCTCCGCGGGTGAGACCTGGCACGTATTGACCGACCGCATCATCGAGCGAGAGCTTGCCTTGCTGTTGCAGCAGCAGGATTGCCGCGGCCGTGAACTGCTTACTGATGGAACCGATGGAGTAGCGCATCTCTGCAGTTGCGGCCATTGGCGGTTTCAGGCGCGCCTTGCCGTAGGCGTGGGTGTAAACCAGCTTGCCGTGCCGGACAACGGCGACCGAAGCTGAGGGGACGCCGGTCTGCCGGAGGACTTGTGCGGCGATGCGGTCCACGCGGCTCCGGAGCGCAGGGTCGATAGTGTCAACGGTCTGCGTGAAAGTGGGAATTGAGGCAATCAACAGGGCAGCGACTGTGCCAATACACTTCTTGCGAAGCTCCATTCTGGCCATCCTAGGGGTTGCGCAGAATGCGGCCTCAGGGCCTGCTACCGCGCTTGAGTATTCCGCGCTATGGTAGCAGACCCCGACCATCCGATTCTCTACTGCCCCTGGCCCAGCGAGTACCCAGCCTTGCCGTCAAAAGTGTAGAGGTTTTCGGTCTTGATGCAGTCGAAGCCGAGCGCATGCACGCGGCCCAGCAGAGCCAGAATCTCCCCCGGAGCGGTGCGGGCGTCCACGGGGGCGTGGAAGCGGCAGCGCCAGTGGTCGGTGCAGAAGGTCTCCGGCATGCCGTTGGGCCAGACCTTCACGCCGCGATTGGTGATCATGCTGAGGGAGAGATCGGCTGATCCTGCCGCGCGCAGTTTCTCACCCAGTTCGTCCGGATTCGTTCCCCGCCAGTCCAGAAAGACATCCACGCCAACCAGTTGCTTTACGGCCGCGCTCGGACGGGTATAGCAGATCCCTTTCAACTGCGAATTCGATTGTTCGGCAGCGTAGCGAACGGCAGCAAGCATCCGGGGTGGAAGCCCAAGACGCTCAATCACCGCTTCGGCGAACGCTTCAGTGCCTACCCTGCCAGAACTGATCGTCTCCTCATAAATGTCTGCCGTATGGATGCCCTCTTCAATCGTGCGGAGCCACGCATTGTGAATCTTCTCGGCGACCAGCGGCTGGCCGACATGCACCAGCATCATGACGGCGGAGAGCAGCAGACCGGAGGGATTTGCGATTCCCTGTCCAGCGATTTGCGACGCGGAACCGTGGATCGCTTCAAACATTGCCGCATGTTCCCCGATGTTGGCAGAGGGCGCCAGTCCGACGGAGCCGGCAACCTGCGCGGCGATGTCAGAGATGATGTCTCCATAGAGATTGAGCGTCACAATCACGTCAAACATCTCTGGGGTGTCTGCCAGGCGCGCCGCGCCGATGTCGATGATCATGTGTTCGTTTGCGACGTCTGGATACTGTGCGGCGACTTCATCAAAGACTTTATGGAAGAGGCCATCGGTCTTCTTCATGATGTTGTCTTTGGTCATGCAGGTCACCTTGCGGCGGCCGTTGGCGCGTGCGTACTCGAATGCATGGCGAATAATGCGCTCGCAGCCGGGCCGGCTCACCAGCTTGAGGCATTGAACCACCTCGTCCGTCTGCTGATGCTCGATGCCGCCATACAGGTCCTCTTCGTTTTCGCGGACAATCACGACATCCATCTGGGGATGGCGGGTTCTCACGAAGGGAGCATAAGCGACCGCTGGGCGTACATTGGCGTAGAGCCCCAGAGTCTTGCGCAGGGTCACATTCATTGACTTGTAGCCACCCCCTTGCGGAGTCGTGATCGGCGCCTTCAGCAGAACACGGTTGCGGCGGATGGACTCCCACGCTTCAGGCTCAATCCCCGCGCTGATGCCGCGCAGGTAGACAGCCTCACCGAGCTCAATCGGCTCGTAATCGAGCGAGGCGCCCGCTGCATCCAGGATGCGCAGAGTAGCCTTCATGATCTCGGGACCAATGCCGTCCCCATAAGCAACAGTGACGGGGACGCGTACTGCATGACCCGGCGTGGATTCTCGAAGCAGGGAGGCGGGCATATCGACGAGGTTGGAAGGCATGTGGGTTCCTTTCGCGGTGGTAAAATTTGATTCAATACACGAAAGGAAATATACGACATATGTGTCGTATATTGCAAGTCGTATGTTATGGCGGCTGTGAAAACCTCATCTCCGGCAGGTACCTGGACCTTTCTCACCAACCATTCGCACGTGCTGCTCTGCATCGCTGAGGATCCTGAAGCCCGTATGCGCGATCTTGCCGACCGGGTTGGGATTACTGAGCGCGCGGTGCAGCGGATCATCGATGACCTGGCGGAATCCGGCTATCTCGAGATTGAGCGCGAAGGCCGGCGCAACAGGTACAGCGT
>JAKBHH010000141.1 GCA_021836865.1 Acidobacteriota bacterium | reverse complement strand
AAAGGGAAACCATGTTGCATTTTCCACCCATTCCGACCTGGGAAGCGATGCATCCGCTTATCGTCCATTTTCCCATCGCGCTCCTCTTGCTGAGTCCGCTCTTCATCCTGATTGGTGCGGTGCTTTCCCCGTCCAGGGGGCAGCCCTACCGGATTACCGGACTCATCATTCTTCTTCTTGGCACAGCCAGCCTATTTGTGGCGGTGTGGACCGGCGAGGCGGCCGGGGAGCTGGCAGAGCGCGGGGGGCCGGTGGATGCAGTACTGGCTGCACATGAGAGCCTCGCTTCTCAAACCCGCATCCTTTTCCTGGTGCTCACGGTCATACTTCTCGGCATGACCCTTCTTCCCAAGGCCCTGCGACGGCAGGAGACGCGGCTCTCTTCCACGTTCATGCCCCTGGCATTTCTGGTTCTCTATTCCGTCGGCGCGCTGTTCCTTGTGAACACCGCGCATGCCGGAGGGCGCCTGGTGCATGAGTTCGGCATCCATTCCATGATGCCGGCAGAGAGCGCGCCCACAACCGAGGATGCCTCCGCGGCGGGCGAACGGGATCATTAGCATGACGCACGCTCGCGGAGTCTGCCGCATGAGGCGTACCATTGGGTGTAGTTCCTGGCAATCAGATCGATGATGCGCAAGATTCTGTCCATCGAGCGAATTGAGTCTCATGCCTTCAGGCGGCAGCAGCTTGCCTTCTGCGTCCTGGCACTGTTTGTGATCGCCGTGCTGCTGCTGATGCATACCCTCTTTGCGCCCCTGCTGGGAGAACCCTCGCAAGGGGTCATCTTCCTGCTCTGTCTCGGCTTCTCGCTCAAGGTTCTCGAAGTGATCTGGCTGCAAGGCCGGCGCGACGGAATCTCGGAACGTACGGCACGCATTGAAACAGCGGTGTCAACCGTCGGCATTTTCACTCTTGCCATCCTGCTGGCTGTCCTGACGAATCGTGATGATTCCCCGTACTTCGTTCTTCTGGCAATTCCCATCCTGCAGTGTGCGTATCATTGCGGCCTTATCCAGACGATCATTGCCGTGATTGCCGCGGTGAGCATGATGTTCTGGTGGAGCTATTACTACTTTGCGATCCACCCTCCGCCGCGCCGCACGGAGTATCTCGAGTCCGGAATGATTGCGGTGATCTATTGCCTTATCGGTCCGCTGGTCTGGTACCTGGTCGATCAACTGAATCAGAAGCAGCTAAGGCTTTACGAAAAGATGGCAGAGCTCGAATTGGCTCGGGAGTCGCTTATCGAAAAGGAGAAGCTCGCAGCGGTGGGCCGCTTCGCCAGCGGCATCGCGCATGAGATTCGCAATCCTGTCGCCATGATTTCCAGCGCACTGGCAACGGCAGCCTATCCCACCGCCGACAGCAGCGAGCGGGAAGAGATGTTTGCAATCGCTGCGCGGGAGTCCGCGCGGCTGGAAAAGCTTACGGGGGACTTTCTCGTCTACGCGCGCCCTTCAAGGCCACGGCGCTCCGTCATTTCGCTGGGAGATGTAGTACGTCATGTTGTGGAGGTGTCCCGAGTGCGCGGTGCAGAGCATTTGATTGAGGTTGTGTGCGGCGCGGTTGACGAGAGCTCTGCGGAGGTGGATGCGGCGCAGGTAGAAGGTGCACTGCTGAACCTTACATTGAATGCTGTCGATGCCACCCCTGCGGGGGGACGTGTGGAAGTACGCAGCCGGATCGAAGACCGCTGCGTGCGGATCGACGTTGAGGACAGCGGAAGCATGATTTCTGAAGCGAATCTTTCGCGCGTCTTCGAGCCTTTCTTCACCACTAAGCAAGGTGGCACCGGACTTGGACTGGCCATTGCAAGAGGGGTGGCCCTTGCGCACGGCGGCAACCTCTGGGTCAGCTCAAACCGGGACGGTTCCGTGGTGTTTACCATGACGCTGTCGCAATAACGAGCAGAGCGCGCAGCACGGAGGCTGCACATGGCAAAGATTCTGGTAGTGGACGATGAAGCGGGCATGAGGAGAATTCTCGACGTCAATCTGCGCCGGGATGGGCATGTTGTTGTGCAGGCACAGGGATGTATGGAAGCGCTGGATCTGCTCAAGCGGGGTGACTTTGACGTGGTGCTGACGGATCAGAAGATGCCTGATGGGAGCGGGCTTGAGGTTTTGCACGCGGCACTGGAGGATGACCCGACGACGTCGGTTATTTTTCTCACCGCGGTGGCCACGCTTGAGCTGGCCGTGGAAAGCATGCGGGATGGCGCGTTTGATTTCCTGACGAAGCCATTTATGCCAGACGTCGTGCGCGCGGCGATTCGCAGGGCAGCTGAGCGGACAGCCCTGATGCGGGAGAATGCGGTTCTGAAGACAACGGTACGCAAGCTGGAAGGCGCAGATGACATTCTGGGGCATAGCGCATGCGTGCGTGCCGTGCGCGATCTGATCAGCCGTGTCTCGCTCACAAATACAACCGTACTGATCACCGGCGAGACCGGAACCGGGAAGGAACTTGTAGCCAGAGCAATTCACCGCAATAGCCTGCGCGCCGGCAGGCCCTTTATTGCGATCAATTGCGCCGCGGTAACAGAGTCGCTGCTGGAGAGCGAACTGTTTGGCCACGAGCGCGGCGCCTTTACCGGGGCGGATAAGTCGAGAGCAGGCCTCTTTGAAGCGGCCCATGAAGGTACGCTGTTTCTGGATGAGGTCGCCGAAATGTCTCCGGCCGCGCAGGCAAAGCTGTTGCGTGTTCTGGCCGATGGGGAGATTCAGCGCGTAGGCTCCACAGCCACGCGGCGCGTTGACGTCCGCGTCCTGGCTGCCACGCATCGCGACCTGAAGGATCGGGTCAGGAAGGGATTGTTTCGGGAGGATCTTTACTATCGCCTGGCGGTTCTTCCCATTGAACTGGCGCCGTTGCGAGAGCGCCCGGAAGATATCGGCGAGATCTGCAATTCCCTCTGTCTCAGGATCGCCGAGGAGATGAAGACGCCTGCAAGGCAACTGAGTCCCGCTGCACTTGAAAAGCTGTCCCGGTACGCCTTTCCCGGCAATGTCAGGGAGTTGCGGAACCTGTTGGAGCGCGCTCTGATTCTGGGAAAGAGCCCTGAACTCGAGCCGCAAGACTTTATCCTGGAGGCCCCTCATCCTGTCCCGCAGGCGTCGACTGCGCGTGCCGAGGTGGAAGCGCTTGCCGCCCAGTTGCCAGCGGACCTGGATCTGCGCGAGACGATGATGCGGATGGAAAAGTCTCTCATCGCTCGCGCGCTCGAACTGGCCAAGGGCGTGCAGGCTGAGGCGGCACGTCGGCTGGGCCTGTCGCGAAGCGATCTGGGATACAAGGTTGGAAAGTATAGCCTGACAGGATGGGTGGGTGAGAAGGCGGCGAACTCAGCAGCGGATCGGCAGTCCTCGGTGCCGCCCGTGCTTCCATGATGCCGATTCTTCCTCCGCATAGGCTTGCCTCGCGGACCCGGCGCTGTGCACAATAAGGCACGAGCTCCCAGGAGATCCTCTTGCGCCGACGCACATTTCTTGCCTCTCTTCCTCTCGTTGCAGCCGGCGGTGTGCCGTTGCCGGGCACCCAGGCAGGCGCGCAACCGCAGGCGCCGATGGCATCCAGGGAAGGCGAGGCCGGGCAGTCTGCGCAGATGCTGTCGAAGTTTCAGCCGGAGCGGAACGATCTGTGCGGCCTGATGTTCATGCGGGTGACCGCATCTCTGGTGCGAGCTTTGCGAGCAGATCTGCGGCGACGGGCTGCAACGGCGCCGCGGGAACCTTCGGTCAGATTGCCTCCACTCGCTTCCCGATCGGTGACTTCGGTTCATCGCGCCAACTGCAGGTCTCGGCGAAGGTCGTGTTCTGAGTCTTCGCAACACCTGCAACAGGGGCTCCTCTTCCGGCAATCGGAGTGAGGAGCCCTCTTTTGTTGCGTGTGCTGGAGCGCAGGACTGAGACCCGCTAGATATTACCGGCTGAAGTGAATGTACTTTCTACCTTCGTAGAGGCGGAAGCCGCCGGCTGGGTCGGCCAGCACCTGGAGAGGCATTGGCCGCTTGAGGGCCTCGTCTTCGGCGTCGGGGACTGTGAGCACGTCATGCGCACCCACGTCCGTGACCACGAACTTGTTGCCTGGGATGAAGCCGACGCCGTAGACGCCCGCTGACAAACTCTTGCCGCCGATTTTGATGGGCACCTCGGTGATGAAGTAGGCCTGGTACTTCGACGACACATCGCTGGAGTAGCCGCTGGTGTCAACCAGGGTGGCGAGCACGTAGTATCCATCGGCGAACTTGACGCCGCCGGAGTTGCGCAACTGTGTGCTGGCCGATTGGGCCTTGTAGTAGACGGCCGGGGGCAGCAGCTTCTGCGCGTCGGCAGCCTTGAGCACGGTGCCCGCATCCTGCGCCATCATCCGCGCCGGAGACGCGATCACGGCCAGAGCCAGTACGGCAGCTCCGGCAAGGTTCCTTATCACTTGGAAACGCATGGAGATAACCCCCCTTGAATTCATGACTTCGTTCGGAGTATACCGCATCGGGTCCGCAACTGGCTGCGGGGTATAATCGCACCCATGGCGGTTATTTCGCAAAGCGGGCTTCATGGAGCTGAGAGTTCGGAAGCGAAGCTGCTTGCGCTGGAAGAAGCGCTGCGCGGGCTGGGCAGCGTGATGGTGGCCTATTCAGGCGGCGTGGATTCCGCGTTTCTGGCGGCGACGGCGCATCGCGTGCTGGGCAACAGGATGCTGGCTGTGCTGGCCGACTCGCCCAGCCTGGCGCGGCGCGATATGGAGCAGGCAGGGGCTTTTGCAGAAGGGCTGGGCATGCCTTTGCGCGTGATCCAGACCGACGAGTTGGAGAAGCCGGAGTATGCGCGCAACGATGCGGATCGCTGCTTTCACTGCAAGACGGAGCTGTTTGATGGCATGAAGTCGCTGGGAGCAGAACTGGGATACGCGCACATTGCCTACG
Organism: Acidobacteriota bacterium; assembly: GCA_021836865.1. Classification (GTDB taxonomy): domain Bacteria; phylum Acidobacteriota; class Terriglobia; order Terriglobales; family Acidobacteriaceae; genus Telmatobacter. The sequence goes on along the minus strand of JAKBHH010000141.1, from coordinate 3,147 downwards.
GCATGAATGCGGACGACACGCGCGACTATCGTCCCGGACAGCGCGCGGCCGCGGAGCATGATGTGCTGGCTCCTCTGGCGGATGCAGGCCTGACGAAGTTGGAAATTCGCACACTGGCAAAGGCGGCGGGCTACACACTGTGGGACCGTCCGGCGGCGCCGTGCCTGTCCTCGCGCGTGGAGTATGGGCGCACCGTGACGCGCGAGGTGCTGGACCAGGTGGAGCGCGGCGAGGAGAGCCTGCGGCAGTTGGGCTTTCGCGAGTTTCGCGTGCGCCACCACGGCGAACTGGCGCGCGTGGAGATTGCGCGCGCAGAGCTGCCGCGCGCCCTGACGATGGAGATGATGGACGCGATGACCGCTGCGCTGCGCGGGGCGGGTTTCAAGTACATTACGCTGGATTGCGCCGGTTTCCGGTCCGGCTCAATGAACGCAATCCTGCCCGCCGAGATCCTGACCCGGCGCGGAGCCTAGCGGACAGTTTAAAATCAGGCTCGATGCGAACTGGATACCTGGAGTGTTTTTCCGGCATCAGCGGCGACATGCTGCTGGGTGCGCTGGTGGATGCGGGCGTGGATTTTACGAGCCTCCAGCGGACGGCTGCTGCGCTGAACGTGGGCGCGCGGCTGGAGATGCGCAAGGTGATGCGCGGGGGCATTACAGCGACCAAGGTGGATGTGCTGACGCCGGATCATCCCGCGCCGGCGGTTGAGCACCGGGAGCACGAAGGGCACGCGCACGACCAACACGCGCTGGACAAGTACACATCGGCCATGCACGCCCACGATGAGCACGTGCATTCGCACGAGCACACGCATGGGCATGAGGAACACACGGGTCACTCGCATACAACGTCCGCTCCGGCGCACTCCCACGCGCACCATCGCTCGCTCTCAAACATCCTGGGCATCATTCGCAGTGCGCCGCTTGCCGACGAGGTAAAGGAGCGCGCGGCGCGCGCGTTTCAGTTGCTGGGCGAGGTCGAGGCCGCGATTCACAGGATTCCGGTGGAGAAGGTGCATTTCCACGAGGTGGGCGCAGTGGATACGATCGTGGACATTGTGTGCGCGGCGGCGGGTTGCGCGGCACTGGGCGTGGACCGCTGGCTGGCTTCTCCACTGAATGTGGGAAGCGGCACGGTGGAGTGCGCACATGGAACGTTGCCGGTGCCTGCTCCGGCAACGCTGGCGCTCTTGGGCGATGCGCCGGTGTACGCGGCGGGCACGCCGATGGAGCGCGTGACGCCGACGGGCGCGGCGCTGCTGCGCATGTTGGATGTGCAGTATGCGGTGCTGCCGGTGATGCGAGTGAGGGCGTCGGGATATGGAGCGGGCGGCCGTGACACGCCGGGGCAACCGAATCTGCTGCGGCTTCTGGTGGGCGAGGAAGCGATGCAGGAGACAGGCACGGAGCCGATTGCGATTATCGAGGCCGTGATTGACGACTCGACCCCGCAGTTGCTGGCGTACGTGAGCGAGTTGTTGCTTGAGGCCGGGGCATGGGATGTGTACCGCGCAGCCGTGCAGATGAAGAAGGGACGCAACGGCGTGCAGATGACGGTGCTGTGCCGTCCGGAACTGACGCCGGCGATGCGCGATCTGCTGCTGCGCGAGACGACGACGATCGGGCTGCACTGGCGCGTAGAGCAGAAGGTCTCATTGGCTAGGGAGTTTGCCGAGGTGCGGACCGAGTGGGGCGTTGTGCGCATCAAGATTGCGCGCTGGCCGGCAGGCGAGGTGGCCAACGCAGCGCCCGAGTATGAAGACTGCCGCAGGATTGCGCGGGAGCGTGCAATTCCGCTGAAGCGCGTGATGCAGGAGGCGATCCGCCTGTACGCAACACTGGACAAGAAGGAGACGCGCAGATGAATCGAATGCAGATTGAATCGCTGCTGCAAGATGTGAGCGAGGGCCGCACGGGTGTGGATGCGGCACTGGAGCGGCTGCGCCATCTTCCATTTGAGGACCTGGGCTTCGCCAAGGTGGATCATCATCGCGCGCTCCGGACGGGCATGCCGGAGGTGATCTTTGCCGAGGGCAAGACGCCGGAGCAGGTGGCGCAGATTTTTGCGCGCATGGCGCAGGCGGGTGGCAATGTGCTGGCGACGCGCGCCTCGCGGGAGGCTTGCGAAGCTGTGCTCGCCGCGGAGCCGCGCGCGACGAGTCATCCCCTGGCTCGCACCATTACGCTGGCGCAGGCGCCGACGCCGCCCGGTAAGGGCACTATCTGCGTGGTCTGCGCAGGAACAAGCGACCTGCCTGTGGCCGAGGAAGCTACGGTGACGGCGCGTCTGATGGGCAACACAGTGGAACTGATTGCCGATGTGGGCGTAGCCGGTATCCACAGGCTGCTGGCGCAGAAGGAGACGCTGCAGCAGGCGCGCGTGCTGGTGGTGTGCGCGGGTATGGAGGGTGCGCTGCCCACGGTTGTGGCGGGACTGGTGCATGCGCCGGTGGTGGCCGTGCCGACGAGCATCGGCTATGGCGCATCGTTTGGGGGCATGGCGGCGCTGTTGGGCATGCTGAACTCCTGTGCGCCCAACGTAACGGTGGTGAATATCGACAACGGCTTTGGCGCGGCTTGCGTGGCTTCGCTGATCAATCACATCTAAAATTCAGAAGCGGCGACGGCGGATTGCCCGCATTGGAGTGCAGCCCGCGAGTTGGGAATTGCACGCCTCGACGGCTGGATTTGACGGGGTCCAGTGCCGAGAGATAACGTTTACCCAACTGATCGAATTGCCGGCGGCAACGCGCTCCTGCAAAGATCCGCATGGCAATCAGGTGAAGACTCCATGGCTTATTCCCGCAGAAGCTTCCTCAAGACCAGCTCCGCAGTTGCATTTGCAACCATGGCGAAGGTTCGTTCGATGGCAGACCCTGCCACGCATCCGGCCGCGATTGTGCCGCAACTCAGCCAGTTCGGATATGGCGATGTAACCCTGTTGGAAGGGCCGGTTCGTGAGCAGTTTGACCGGAATCATGCGTTCTATCTGGCGCTCGACGAAGATGCGCTTCTCAGGCCTTATCGCCAGCGGGCAGGGCTGCCTGCGCCGGGCGAAGACATGGGCGGCTGGTACAGCTGGCAGCCGTTGAGCGATATCAACAGGAGCCCCAATAACGGGTTTGCGCCCGGCCACAGCTTTGGG
>JAKBHH010000044.1 GCA_021836865.1 Acidobacteriota bacterium | reverse complement strand
CCCCGTTGGACCTCCAGCGTCAAAGACGCCGTCGGCACGGCCTACTCCGCAGCCAGCCGCATCTGGTTTACCTGCTCCCACGGCATTCTCAATGAGATCTACCACCCCACCATCGATAGACCCCAGGTGCGGGATATGGAGTTCCTCATCACCGACGGCGAGACCTTCACCCACGAGGAAAAGCGCCACCTCATCTCCAGCTTCGAGTCCATCCACTCTGAGGCGCTCGGCGTTCGTTTCATCAACCGCGATCCCGACGGCCGCTACACCCTCACCAAAGAGATCATCGCCGACCCCCACCAGTGCGCCGTCCTCGTCCATCTCCGCCTTGAGGGAATCCCGGAGCTGCTGCCGCGCCTCAAAGTCTACGCCCTGCTGGCCCCGCATCTTGACGGCGGCGGCTCCGGTAACAGCGCCCGCGCCGTCGACATCGCCGGCCACAAGATGCTGCTCGCCTGGAAGAATCAATGGTCGCTCGCCATGGGCGCCAGCTGCGGATTCTCCCGCGTCAGTTGCGGCTTCGTCGGCTGCAGCGACGGCTGGCGCGACCTGACCGATAACTTCACCATGGACTGGGAGTTCGGTTCCGCCGCAAACGGCAACCTGGCCCTGCTCGGCGAGCTCGACTTGCCTCCCGGCAACGGCCAGGCCGCCCGCACCTGCACGGTCGCCATCGGCATCGGCGAGGGCCACCACACCGCCTTGCAGAAGACCGTCAGCTCCCTCGCCATGCCCTTCACCCAGCAGCGTGAGCGCTTCATCGAGCAATGGGAGCGCGTCGCCAATCCCACGTGGCTCGCCGTCCGGTCCGGAGACGACGGGAAGCTGATGGCCGCCAGCCACAATATTCTGCTCGCCCATGAAGACAAAACCTACGCAGGAGCCTTTGTCGCCTCCATGTCCATTCCCTGGGGGCAGGCCAAAGGCGACGACGACCTGGGCGGATACCACTTGGTGTGGACGCGGGACATGGTGCAGACCGCGACCGCGCTGATGGCCTGCGGCCGCGCCGAGACCGCCATGCGCGCCCTCGTCTACCTCGCCTGCACGCAGCAGCCCAACGGCGGCTTCGCGCAGAACTTCTGGGTGGACGGACGCCCCTACTGGTCCGGCCTGCAACTGGACGAAGTCGCGTTCCCTCTGATGCTTGCCTGGCGTCTCTGGAAGGCCAACGCCCTCGGCCAGATGGACATTCTGCCCTTCGTCGAGCGCGCCGCCGGCTTCCTCCTGCGCCACGCCCCCATCACGCAGCAGGATCGCTGGGAAGAAAACTCCGGCTACTCGCCCTCCACCCTCGCCGCTGTTATCGCCGGCCTCATCTGCGCCGCAGATATTCTCCGCGCCCACGCCTCCGACGAGTTCGCCACCGCCATTGAGGAGTTTTCCGACTGGATCGAGAGGCACATCGAAGATTGGACCGTCACCAATGATGGCATCCTCCTGCCCCAGGTCAAGCGCCACTTCATGCGCATCCGCCCGCCTGAGACCGGCGCGGCCTACGCCTCGGAGGGAAGCTGCACAGAAACCCTCCACCTGCAGAACCGGCCGCCCGGCTCGCGCACCGACTTTGAAGCGCGCGAGATCATCGATGCCGGCTTCCTCGAACTCGTCCGCTATGGCGTGCGCCGCGCGGACGATCCTCTCATCGTCGATTCCCTCAAGGTCGTCGATGCCGTGCTCAAGCGCGGCCTTCCGCAGGGCCCCGGCTGGTTGCGCTACAACTGGGATGGCTACGGCCAGCGCGAGGATGGCGGACCCTATCAGGGCATGGGCAAAGGCCGCGTGTGGCCGCTGCTTACCGGCGAACGCGCCCACTACGAGCTTGCCGCCGGGCGTGACATCGCTCCCCTCATCCGCACCATCGAAGGCTTCGCCACCACGGGTCAACTGCTGCCCGAGCAGGTCTGGGACGAGCCCAATCGCCCCGGCATGGGTCTGGTCATGGGCCGCCCGGCCGGCTCGGCCGTGCCGCTCGTCTGGGCACACGCCGAGTACCTCAAGCTGCTCCGCTCCGCAAGGGACGGCAAAGTCTTCGATCGCGTCGACCCCGTCTACCTGCGCTATTGCGAGCCGGCCGGCAGGCGTCAGCTTCGCCAGCACCTCGAGTTCTACAGCTTGACCCGACCCATCCAGCAGATCGCCGCCGGAGACACCCTCCGCGTCCTTGACCCCGCCCGCTTCGACCTCGTCTGGTCCTCTGACAACTGGCAGACCGTGCAAACCGTGCAGAGCAAAAGCATCGGCTCCGTCTGCTTTTCAGCTGATATTCCCACTCAACCCGCACAGACAGGCAGTCTCTCCTGGACCCTCCACTGGACCGAGCAGGACCGCTGGCTTGGATACAATGTGGATGTAAAGCTTCAGAGCGAGTCACAGCAAGAAACTCGGGACCCTGAGTAAGTGCGTTTACTCACCCTTCCGACCATGCAACGAAAGGATCTGGTTTCCAGCAATGACCCCAAGCTCCACGGCAACCTCTCTGGATGAACTGTCGATTGACACCTTGCGCCTGCTGGCGGTGGATACCGTGGAGAAGGCTAATAGTGGTCATCCCGGCGCGCCCCTCGGCTGCGCTCCCATTGCCTATCTGCTCTTCCACAAGCTCATGCGCCACAATCCCGCGCACGCCAAATGGGCCGATCGCGACCGCTTCGTCCTCTCCAACGGACACGCTTCCGCGCTGCTCTACGGCACCCTCTTTCTCTCTGGCTATAAGGTCACCCTCGACGACCTGAAGAGCTTCCGCCAGTGGCATTCGCGTACTCCCGGCCATCCCGAGTACGGCGATACCGACGGCGTTGAAGTCACCACCGGGCCGCTCGGTCAGGGCGTCGCCATGGCCGTCGGTATGGCGATGGCTGAGAAGCACCTCGCCGCCACATACAACCGCCCCGGCCACGAGATCGTCGATCACCACACCTACGTGCTGCTCGGCGACGGCGACCTGATGGAAGGCGTCTCGCATGAAGCCGCCTCGCTCGCCGGAACCCTCGGCCTCGGCAAACTCCTCTGCTTCTACGACGACAACCTCATCTCGCTCGACGGCCCCACCGACCTCAGCTACACCGAGGATGCACTCGAGCGCTTCGAGGCCTACCACTGGCACGTGCAGCGCGTCGCTGACGGCAATGACCTCGCCGCCCTTGAAGCCGCCATCGCCGCCGCAAAAGCTGAAACCGGCAGGCCGTCGATCATCGCCGTCCGCACCGTGATCGGCTACGGCAGCCCCAAGGCCGGCACCAACAAGGTCCACGGCGAGGCCCTCGGCGCGGCCGCGACTGCCGCGACCAAGAAGTTCTTCGGCTTCCCGGAGGATCAGAGCTTCTACGTGCCGGACGACGCCCTCGCCAACTGGCGCAAGGCCATCGACCGCGGCGCGGCCGTTGAAGCCGAGTGGAAGCAGCGCTTCGCCGCCTACGCCAAAGCTTTCCCCGATCTCGCCGCCGAGTTCGAGCGCACCCAGAAGGGCGCACGCAAAGCAGACTGGGTCAAAGCCATCCCCAGCTACCCCACCGACAAACCCGTCGCCACCCGCAATGCCGGCGGAGCGATCCTCAATGCCCTCGCCGACGCTGTGCCCGAACTGTTCGGCGGCGCCGCCGACCTCACCGCCTCCACCAAGACCATCTTCAAGCCGGGCGCAAACTTCCACGTTGACCCCACCGGCCGCAACGTCTTCTTCGGCGTGCGCGAGTTCGGCATGTGCGCCGCCGTCAACGGCATGGCCGCACACGGCGGCCTGGTGCCCTTCGGCTCCACCTTCTTTGTCTTCTCGGACTACTGCAAACCCGCGCTCCGCCTCGCCGCGCTCATGCAGGTCCACTCGCTCTTCATCTTCACGCACGACTCCGTCGCCCTCGGCGAAGACGGCCCCACGCACCAGCCCATCGAACACCTGATGGCCCTGCGCGCCGTCCCCGGCATGACTGACTTCCGCCCCGCCGACGCCAACGAGACCGCCGCTGCATGGCGTCTCGCACTCGAGCGCACCGGCCCCAGCTTCTTCGCCCTCACACGGCAGGACCTGCCCGTCCTCGACCCCGCCACGCGCGACATCTACGCGGGTGTCGGCAAGGGCGCCTACGTCGTGGAAGACGCGGCCAACGCAAAGGTCATCCTCATCGCCACAGGCTCGGAGCTCTGGCCCACGCTGGCTGCGGCCAGGCTACTCGCCGCGGAAGGCATCGCCGCCCGCGTCGTCAGCATGCCAAGCTGGAAGCTCTTCGAGGAGCAGTCAGCCGCCTACAAGACGAGCGTTCTGCCCGCGGGCCTGCCCAAATTGGCCGTTGAAGCGGGCGCGACCCTCGGCTGGTGGAAGTACGTCGGCTCCAACGGGGATGTCCTCGGCATCGACCGCTTCGGCGCTTCGGCCCCAGGGCCCAGGGTGCTGGCCGAGCTCGGCTTCACACCGGAAAACATCGCCGCCCGCGCCAGGGCGCTGGTGAAGTAACCGCATCCAGGCCGGCCCGCATCGACGGCTGGCCCGCTCCCACGCGGAGGATCATCGTGAAACTTGTCATCAGCTCCGACCACGCAGGCTTCCCGCTCAAGGAAGAGGTGCGCGCTTACCTCACCAGGGCCGGCCACGAGATCGTCGATCTCGGCGCCTACAAAGTGGAGCCCGAAGACGACTACCCGGATTTTGCCGAGAGGGTCGGCCTCGCCATCAAGCAGGGAGTCGCCCCGCGCGGCATCCTCATCTGCGGCTCCGGTGTCGGCGTCTGCGTCGCCGCCAACAAGATCCCCGGCATCCGCGCCGGCATGTGCCATGACACCTACTCCGCCCATCAGGGCGTCGAACACGACGACATGAACGTCGTCGTCCTCGGCGCGCGCATCATCGGCGCCTCGCTCGCTTTTGAGGTCGTCGACGCATTCCTCCGCGCCCAGTTCATCGCAAAGGAAGAACGCTTCGTGCGCCGCTTCAACAAAGTCCTCGCCATTGAGGCAAAGTATCAGTGCGGGGATGGCTCGAAAAGTCCCGCATAACTCAACCCGCTAACTTCCCTCTGCCCCGCCCGCGCACCAGGCCGCACCGCGCCGGCAGTAACGGTTCGCACCAACACCGCAAGCACAACGCTGAGAGGCGCCGATGTTCCCCTTCGACGTAATCCTCTTCGATGTCGGTGGAGTTCTGCTCACCAACGGCTGGGACCACCGCGAGCGCGTCACCGTGCTCGACCAGTTTCAACTCGACCACGCCGCCTTTGAAGCACGTCACGCAGCGCCCTATGACGCCTGGGAGCGCGATGCGATCTCCCTCGACGCCTATCTCGATGCAACCGTCTTTTATGAGCCGCGCAGCTTCTCGCGCCCACAGTTCTTTCAGGCCATGTGCGCGCAGTCGCTGCCGCTCGCTGATGGCGCGCTACCCATCCTTCGCGAGCTGGCCGCCGCGGGCAAGTGCGCGCTCGGCACGCTCAACAATGAAGCCCGCGAGCCCAATGAATATCGCTTCACGACCTTTGGCCTGCGCACATATGTGGACTTCGCCTTCACTTCCTGCTATGTGGGACTGCGCAAGCCGGAACCCGCGATTTATCAACGTGTCCTCGACATTCTCGGCCGTTCCGCAGAGCGGATTTTGTTCATCGACGACCGCGCGGAAAACTCGGAAGCTGCATCCAATGCAGGTATGAAGGTCATTCGCTTTCAGGGCGCGGAGAGCCTGCGCCAAAGCCTCGCACAGTTAGACGTCCTTTAACAATTTACGAGGGAGAACCAACATGCAACTTGGATTGATTGGCCTGGGTAAGATGGGCGGTAACATGGCCGAGCGTCTGCGCCTGGGCGGCCACCAGGTAGTCGGCTTTGACTTCAACGCGGAAGCGGTAGCAAAGCTGACCGCCACCGGCAATGTCGGCGTCTCCTCGCTTGAAGATCTCGCGCGCGCCCTCAAAGGCCGCAAGGCCATCTGGATCATGGTGCCGCAGGGCGACCCTGTCGACCAGACCATCGCGAAGCTTGAGCCGCTGCTCAATCCCGGCGACATCCTCATTGACGGCGGCAACTCCTATTACAAGGATTCCATGCGCCGCCACAAGGAAGTCACCGCCAGGGGCTTCCACTTCGTCGACGTCGGCACATCCGGCGGCGTCTGGGGACTCAAAGAGGGCTACAGCATGATGATCGGCGGCGACAAGGAGCCGGTCGAATCGCTGCGGCCCATCTTCGAGACGCTCGCTCCCGCCGCCGACAAGGGCTGGGGACACGTTGGTCCTGCCGGCGCAGGCCACTTCGTCAAAATGGTCCACAACGGCATCGAGTACGGCCTCATGCAGGCCTACGCCGAGGGCTTCACCGTCCTTGAAAAGAAGGAAGAGATGACCCTCAACCTGCCGCAGATCGCCGACATCTGGCGCTACGGCAGCGTCGTCCGGAGCTGGCTCCTCGACCTCACCGCCGATGCCCTCGCAGGCAACCCCAATCTCGACGGATTGCAGGCCTACGTCGTAGACTCCGGCGAAGGACGCTGGACCGTCTTCGAGGCCATCGACCTCAACGTTTCCGCGCCCGTCATCACCGAGTCCGTCATTCGCCGCATCCGCTCGCGCGAAGACAACAACTTCACTGACAGAATGCTCGCCATCATGCGCAACGCGTTCGGCGGCCACGCAGTGAAAAAGGGATAGGATTCTTACACGCACACCACGCAGGAGGTTGGGCACCAATATGGCAACAGTGCAGATGAAGGTCAGCCCCGAAGATCTGTCGCACCTTGCGCGCGGCAATGAGCGCATTCCCGAGCCCGGCATCCTGGTCGTCTTTGGAGCTTCGGGCGACCTCACCAAGCGCAAGCTCCTGCCTGCGCTCTTCCATCTCGAGCAGTCCGGCCTCCTGCCCAAAGAGTTCGCCATCGTCGGTGTCGCGCGCCGTCCCCTCGGCAGCGAATTCGCCGCGGACATGCGCGCAGGCATCGTCGAGTTCGGCGGCGTCGACACCACCGATCCCGAACTCGACCGCTTCGTCGAGAGGGTCAGCTACTATGCCCTCAGCTTTGATGACGCCTCGCACTACGCCGGACTCAAGGCAGAGTTGGATCGCATCGCCGCGGAAAGAGGCATCGGCGGCGACCGCCTCTTTTATCTCGCCACCGCACCCGAGTACTTCGCGCCCATCATTGAAAATCTCGGCGTGCAGGGGATGGCGCAGCCTGAGCAAGGCCGCGTCGGCGTCGTCATCGAGAAGCCTTTCGGTCACGACCTTGACTCCGCACGAGAGCTCAATCGTCAGGTCAATGCCGTCTTTCACGAAAACCAGGTCTTCCGCATCGACCACTACCTCGGCAAAGAGACCGTCCAGAACATCCTCGTCTTCCGCTTCGGAAACGGCATCTTTGAGCCCATCTGGAACCGCAACTACATTGATCACGTCCAGATCACCGCCGCGGAAACGCTCGGCGTCGAGGGCCGCGGACCGTTCTATGAGAGAGCCGGAGCACTGCGCGATGTTGTGCAGAACCACGTGATGGAGCTGCTCAGCTTCGTCGCCATGGAGCCGCCATCGAGCTTCGACGCTGAAGCCGTCCGCCGTGAGAAAGTGAAAGCCTGGCGCGCCATTCCGCCCGTACCCCTCCAGAACGCCGTGCGCGGGCAATACGGCCCCGGCGTCGTTGACGGGCAAAAGGTCGTCGGCTATCGCGATGAGGAGCGCGTCAATCCCGAATCCGGCACCGAAACCTTCGCCGCCATCAAGCTCGGCATTGAAAACTGGCGCTGGGCCGGTGTGCCCTTCTACCTCCGCGCCGGCAAGCGCCTCAAAAAGCGCGCCACCGAGATCAGCATTCAGTTCAAGCAGCCGCCGCTGCTCATCTTTAACCGCATGCAGAGCGGCGGCCCATGCCAGGACATTCAGCCCAACCTGCTTACCATCCGCATCCAGCCCGACGAAGGCATCGCCCTGCGCTTCGGGGCCAAGGTGCCCAACACGCCCAATATGTCCGTCTGCCCCGTCAACATGGACTTCGACTACGCCGCCGCCTTCGGCGCCTCCAGCGCCAACGGCTACGAGCGCCTGCTCCTCGACGCCATGCTCGGCGACCAAACCCTCTTCGCCCACCGCGACGGCGTCGAGGTCACCTGGTCGCTCTACACGCCCATCCTCCAGGCCTGGGCCGCTAAAAATCCTGAGGTCTTCCCCAATTACTTCGCCGGCTCCTGGGGTCCGGACTGCGCCGATCGCTTGCTCGAGCACAGCGGCCACGTCTGGCGCAACAACCTCGGCGGCAAATCCTGACGCATCACCCAGATCCCTTCCGCACGGCCGCGCAAAAGAAAACGGGCCGGAACTCCATCAGAGTTCCGGCCCGTTCGTTTGGCTTCTTCCAGGGTGTTATTGGCAGCCGGTAAAGGCCAGGTTCGCGTTCATCACGGAGAGCGGCGGCGCATTCGCGTTGAAGAGAATCGTCGCCTTCTGCTCGCTCGGGGTGCAATCGCTTGTCGTCGCCGAGTTTGACATCGTGGCAATGCCGTCCACCACGTACGCCGGCAGCACATTCGGCTGCGTCAACGTTGCCCCACCAGATGACCACGCCCCGATGTATGCGCCCGCCGCCGGCACCTGCAGCGGTCCGGAGGCCTGCGCCGTGCCGTAGTTCTGCGTCATAGGACCGTAATCCGCGCAGAAGGCTCCGCCGGGGTTGCAGGATGGATTCTGCGTACTCGACATCGACGTTGTCACCGTCACTGCCGTCGCCGCGTCCTGCGTCGCCGTCATGGGCAGCGGAATGGTATAGGTTCCGTTCGGGAACGTCTCCAGCACCGTCAATGTCGCGTCAATCGCAATGCCCGCGTTGGACGCGTTCATGGACGTCACCTGCCCTGAGATCATCGCAGTTGACGCCGCCGCCGTCACGTTCGTCCCGGCCAGCATATTCAGCGGCACCGTGCCCACTGTGCTGCCGATAGTCACCCCGGTCACAATCGAAGGCGCGTACAGGATTCCCGTCGACGTCCCGCCTGTGATCACCACGTCATACGGTTTCGTGGTGTCGCCCTGCATCACCGGACAAATCACCCACGTTCCGTCGGAAGCAGTCACCGCCGAGACCAGCACGCGGTCCACGCCCGTTGAGTCCGGCTGCTCCAGCGAAACCACCGCCCCAACCACCGGGGCCGGGGTTGCACCCGCCGTCACAACCTTGCCGTTCATCGAGACTGAAGTCGTGCTCACCTCGCCCGCATGCAGCACCGGCTTCAGGCGATACTGCCCGTTGCCTTCCTGCACAATCGATTCGCAGGTGTTGAAGTCGATGTCCAGATCCTTCGTCTGCCCTGCGTTGATGTTGAAAGCGCCACCCGAAATCTGTCCCGAAGGAATCTTCAGCCCTGTCTGCGCTTCGCTGGAAAGCAGCAGCGCATGCGGCGTATTCGCCGGATCTGAGGTCAGCATCACGCAGTTCGGAGCCGTGCCGCAGGCATTCGTCGTCAGCCCCGTACTGTTATCCGCCAACATGAGCCGGATCTGCTGATAGCTCCCCGCCTGCAGTTGCATGTTGTCGCCCAGCGTCGCCAGGAAGCACTGGTTATTCGCCTGAGCCAGTAAATCGACCTGCTTCGGCCCCTGCGACAGCCCCGGCGTCAGGTCGGTCCAGCCGCTGTCCGTCGAGCTGGCCGACCCGTTCACGTTCGCCTGAACATCCGTGATCGTGACCCAGACATGCGAGTAAGGGCCGTCCGGCGCAGCGCACGTCGCCGGGTCGCTTAACATCACGTTCACCTGTGCCATGCCTGAGGTCGTCGCTCCCGAACCTCCGCTGCATGCCACCACAACTCCCGTGATGACTACCAGGCAGACCATAGCCAGAACGGGCTGCCAAATACCGTTTAGTCTGCTCTTCATATTCATATCTCTCATGGTGCTCCTCCGCTGAAACTTCTCAGGCAAAATTTAAGAACCAAAGCCTGCAGGCTTGCTTCGAGTCGATGCCAGTCGACGGCACCTGTCGTCCTTTTTTAACTATCTTTCCGTCGACAGTTAGTCTACGTGATTTAGAAGCAAAAACCACTTACCGCGGCGCATTACCCCTTCCAGCGCACCGTGACGAAAGTACCCTCCGGGATCGCCCCGTCCAGCAGATGGACCACGCCACCCTGTACATAGCCCTCTAACACCTTGTCCGCCTTTGGCTTACCGCCTTCATCCGCCGTCGCGCCGCCCCCAGGCCGCGGCGTCTGTGTCTCGCCACGTTCCGGGGTCCGACCCGTCCCCCGGTCCATCGCATCGTTGGCCAGCCGGTCTGCCTCCTGGTTGCCACCGCGCAGCGTGTGCCGCATCTCCAAGCTCTCCAGCCGAGCCGCCCGCCGCTTTGCCTCTTCCCACAGCGGCCGCAGCACCGGGCTGGCCACCTTATACCGGCCCTTCATCTGGTTCACCATCAGCTCCGAGTCTGAAACCACCCGCAGCCGCTTCACACCGTGCTCCAACGCCCAGGCCAGCACCGCCAGCAGCCCCTGGTACTCCGCGTGGTTGTTCGTCTGCCGGCCCAGATATTCGCTCAGCCGCGCCACCACCCGGCCCTGCGGGTCTTCAATCACCGCGCCGTATCCGGCCGGCCCGGGGTTGCCCCGCGACCCGCCGTCACAATGCGCCACATGCCAGCCTTCAGCTTCCAACGTGGGAAAGAGTGAGTCCTTCATCCCTCCCAGTTTACCGGCTCTGACCCGCCCAACTGCTCACCAAGCCCCCGCCTGGGCGTCTATCGCTATGCAGTCACTTCTCTTGCAGCGGAGTCGAGATTTCATGCCCCTGGATGGCCTCACCTTTGTCGTTTCCCCGGCCAGTTCTACGGCGGCTTTCGCATGGCCGGCCGGCAGAAAGGTACAATCGTACCCAGGCATGGCCGCTTCAAGGGCAATGGACGGACCCAATCGCGAGCAGGATCGTCTGCAGGCCCGCGCTCCTGAAACCGAATTGATTCGGCAGGCGCAGGCAGGCTCCCGCGTCGCATTCGACGCCCTTGTCCGCCAGTACGAGCAGCAGGTCCTGCGCCTCGCGCTCCACCTCACCGGCTCTGAGCAGGATGCGGAAGACATCTATCAGGAGGCCTTCTTGAAGGCCTTCCGCTACATCGGAAACTTCCGCTTCGAGTGCTCCTTCTATACCTGGATTTACCGGATCGTCACCAACCTCTGCCTCGATCAGCTTCGCCGCCGCAAAACCCGCCGCGAAGACCAGGGCATCATCGTCGACCATTCCGGCGACGAGATTGACATTCTCACCTCCGTCTCCGATGACCGCGCCTTCTCCAATCCGGCGCGGGAGCTGGACCGCAAGCTGCTCGGAGAGAAGATTCAGGCTGCGCTGGGCAAACTCACCCCGCGTGAACGCATGGTTTTTGAGCTCAAGCACTATCAGGGTCTTCGCCTCCGCACGATCGGAGAAATGTTGAACACCACAGAAGAAACCGCCAAAAATACGCTCTTCAGAGCGACAAAAAAGCTGAGAATTCAGCTTGCGGGCTTAAGGTAGGTCGTCCCCGGCGGTCGTCGCTTGACCTCCGGATTGATGGACGAAGAAACACTTGATCTGAGGCTGGAAGGACGTAGCAGTATGAATTGCGAACTTGCACACGAGCGCATCGTGCTGGCGGCTTATGGGGAGCTGCCCGACGAAGAGATTCACGCGCTGGAGCGCCACCTCACCCATTGCTCCGGATGCTCCGAAGAGCGCGACCAGTTGCAGGCGCTGCGCACGCTTGCCGCCCTCAATCCCATCGTCGAGCCGTCCCCCAATCTGGTGGCCCGCTCCCGCCTTCGGCTTGAAGAAGTCCTCGACGCGCTCCCGCCCAGGCGCTGGTATCAGCGCTGGAGCCAGCGCGTCCTCAACAACGTCTCTCAGCTCCAGAACGCGCCCGTAGCCGCCACCCTCTTACTCGCCATCGGTGCCGGGGCCGGCAGCCTCGGCGGCTTCGAGTACGCCCAGGCGCGCGCCGCCCACGCCGCGCAACTCGCTGCGCGCAACCAGCCCGCTGCCGCACAGCCCGCCGCGCTCCGCACCCCGCCGCAGCCTCCCGCCCCCTCGGCGGAAGATGTCGCCAGCATCTCCAGCATCGTGCAGCGCCCCAACAGCAACCTCGTCGAAGTCAGTTACAACGAGCTCGTCCCGCAGCATGTCCAGGGCTCGCTCGACGACCCGCGGATCCGCCAGTTGCTGATGCTCGCCTCTGAGGATGCAGCCTCCGCCGGCGTCCGCGATGACTCCGTCGGCCTGCTCGCCGCCGAGTGCCGCGCCAGCGGCGGATGCCAGGCCGCCGGCGTCCGCGATGCCCTCATGGTCGCCCTTCGCTATGACCGTAATGACAGCGTCCGCGAAAAAGCGCTCAAGGGCCTCGAACCCTACGTCACCCAGGACATGCGCGTCCGCAACGCCGTCCTTGAAGCCCTGTTGAACGATCCCGCCCCGGCCATACGTACCGACGCCATCAATATCCTGGAACCCGTCGAGGCTGATACCAGCGTGCGTCAGGTTCTTTATTCGGTCGCTAATTCCGACCGCAATCCCCAGATTCGCAACGTCTCTCGGCAGGTGCTCAGCCGCGTACCGGAAATTCAATAGAGCACTCGCCTTCGCCGTAGCGCACCGTCTATAAAGAGTGCGCGCGGAGGGCAAACAGATTCGCTGGAGAAGAACAATCATGAAGCACTTTCTGAGGCCAACTCGTTGTCTTGAATTCGCCGCCCTCTTCGGACTCGCTATGGGCATTGCGCCACCGCCCGCGGCCGCACAGACATCGCGCTTCACTCAGATCCTTGAGGAGCCGGGCCACCTGCTCCACTCCAACACGCCCGGCTACCTCGGCGTTCTGGTAGGCGACGTCGATGCAGACGCCGCTTCCCGGCTCCGCCTCAAAGACAACCATGGCGCCGTCGTCACCCTCATCGATCACGACGCCCCCGCCGCCCAGGCCGGTATCCGTGTCAATGATGTCCTGCTCCGCATCAACGGTCAGCAGGTCGACAATGCCGAGCAGTTCAGCCGCATCCTCCGGCAGATCCCCGCCGGCCGCACCGCCGCTCTCCAACTCATCCGCGACGGCAACCCTGAAACCATCTCCGTGCAGCTCGTCGACCGCAAGAAAATGGAGCATGACGTCTGGAACAGGCTGGACAGCGGTACCACTGACGCCACCCCGGCCCCGGCCATGAGTATGCTCGCCAGCGGCGGCGGCGCAGCCGATGCGCCCTCATCCTCCGGCTTCCACATGCCCTTCTTCGGCAGCAGCCTCAACGTCGGCGCCATCGTCGAGCCGCTCACCGCCCAGATGGCCGACTACCTCGGCGTCCAGAGCGGCCTGATGATCAAGCAGGTGGCCCGCAAGAGCGCCGCCGAAGCCGCCGGCCTCCGCGCCTTTGACGTCATCCTCAAGGTGGGCTCAGACGGCGTCAACACCACCGCGGACTGGGAGCGCGCCCTGCGTTCCAATCAGGGCAAGTCCGTGCAGGTCATCATCCTGCGGGACAAGAAGCAGCAGAACGTCACCCTCCAGGTCGATAAACACCACCGCGTCTAACACTGCTCCTCCCATCCCCTGCCAGCCCGACGCCGCGGAGCCCTTCTCCGGCGTCCCTTCCTTTCCATCCCTTCCCACAACGTGATCGCCGCCGCGCCGCCCACCCCGCTCTAAGCGAGCCAGCCGGAATTTCGCCTCCTGGCCTGACCGCAGAATGTCATCCAGGCGTTCTCAAGGTCAGACCAGTGCCGCCTCCTGCCCCCGCAACCACCCGGCAAGGCTCCGCAAAATCCCAATCTCGACCCTGAGATCCCCGGCAGCCTGCCCACCTCATTCAAAGAGAGGATTGACAATGAATATCGGGCGGGTAGAGAATTCATGTCGCGATAACAATTCGCCTCCCTGCGACTTCAATTGAAAAAGGATGCCAAGTAATGCGCAAAGCCCAAAGTTTTATCTCTGAACTGGTAGGACCACTGAGTCCTTCAGTCGCACCAGCGGTTCGACGTGCCGGTACCGCCACCCCGGCAGGTACGCTCGCCGCGCAAGTTCGCTCCACCGGCCTGGCTGCGTTCCTGTTTGTCCTCGCCGGCGCTTTGCTGTGCCTCGCCCCCACCACCCATGCCCAGGAGTTCCGCGGAACCTTCTCCGGCACTGTCATGGATTCAACGGGCGCCGTCATTCCCAACGCCAAGATCGTAGTCAAAGAGATCCACACCGGCACCACCAGTCAGACCAAGAGCGACGGAGCAGGGCAGTATGTCGTCCCGTTCCTGCTCCCCGGAGACTACAGCATCTCCGTTCAGGCCTCCGGCTTCCAGTCTCTCGATCGCACCGGCATCACCCTCCACTCGCAGGAACATCCGATCATTAACCTGACCTTGTCGGTCGGCGCCATCAGCCAGTCCGTCACCGTATCGGGGGCCGCGCCACAGTTGGATACCGCCAATGCCTCCATCGGCCAGGTCATTACCTCGGAGTCCGTCGCAGACCTGCCGCTGAACGGACGCACGCCAACGACCCTCACCGAACTCTCCGCAGGCGTCATCACCACCGCCGCCCCGCAGCAGATTCACCCCTTTGACAACAACGCCGGCAACTCCTGGTCCATCGGCGGCACGCCCAACCAGGTCAGCGAGGTCCTCCTCGACGGCTCGCCCGACCTTACTCTCCTCGGCGCTCTCGCCTACGCTCCCACGCAGGACTCGGTCGCGGAAGTCTCCGTGCGGCCCTTCGATACCGACGCCAGCTTTGGCCACACCATCGGCGGCGTCATCAACCAGGTCACCAAGAGCGGCACCAACCAGCTCCACGGCACCGCCTATGAGTTCGGGCAGATCTCCGGCATCGATGCCAATACCTACTTCAACGATCGCAGCAGCAAGCCAACTCCGGTCTTCCATTTCAATCAGTACGGCCTCACCGTCGGCGGCCCGGTGCGCATTCCTAAAGTCTTCAACGGCCAGAACAAGCTCTTCTTCTTCTTTGCGTGGGAGGGTCTGAAAGATTCGACGCCGAACACCGTCACTACCACCGTTCCCACCACCAACAGCGTTGCGGGTAGCCCTGGGACCGGCGGCGACGTGAGCGGCGACTTCTATCAGACCCTGCTCGCGGGCTGCCCCGCCGGCATCAACAGCTACACCGCCGCAGGCGCGGCCATGTGTAACCCCTCAGGCAAGAACACCTCGCCTTATCTCGATCCCAACCAGCTCTACAACCCGTACACCGCCAAGCTGTCCGGCTCCAAGATCGTGCGCCAGCCCATCCTCAACAATCAGCTCACAACCGCCGGCCCGCTGAGCTCGATCGCCCAGAACGTGATGAAGCTCTTCCCTCAGGCCAACACCACCGATGGCGTTGGAGCCGATGGGCAGGACAACTACATCAGCAACGCGCCCAGCATCGACACCTACAACAACGAATTCGGGCGCATGGACTACAACCTCAGCTCCACCGACCATGTCTTCTTTGACATGCGCCACAACTATCGCGGCCAGACCAAGAACGACTACTTCGGCAACGGCATCACCGGCACGATCCTCACCCGCGAGAACTTCGGCGCGACGCTGGATAACGTCTACACCCTCAACTCCACCACCATCTTCGACACGCGCGTCAACTGGACCTACTTCAACGAAGTGCATGGCACCCCGGCCACCAGGTACAGCCCCACTTCCATCGGCATGCCCAGCTACATGAACTCCAGCAGTGAGCTCGTGCAGTTGCCCTTCATCAACTTCGCCACCGGCGGAAGCTGCGGCAGCCATACCAGCATCCAGTGCCTCGGCGATACCGGCTCGGCCATGGACCCCACCACCAGCTACCAGCTCTTTACGGATATGGTGAAGGTTCTCGGCCGACACTCGCTCAAGATCGGCTTTGACGGCCGCCAGTACCGGATGAGCATCCAGAACTTCGGCAACTCCTCCGGCAACTTCACCTTCGATTCCAACTGGGTCAACGCCGGCACCGGCGCCGCCGCGCAGACCTTCGGCGGAGACCTCAGCGCCTTCCTGCTCGGCCTGGCTTCTTCCGGCGACTATGACCTCAACGCGCGTGCCGACTACCACCAGTACTACGTCGGCACATTCGTGCAGGACGATTGGCACATCAGCAACAAGCTCACTCTCAATCTGGGGCTGCGCTACGACATCGACACGCCCTTCCGCGAAAAGCTCGGCCGCACGGTCAACGGCTTCAATCCCACGGCAACCGTCAACTACGCAGCCGCACCCAACACGAACCCCATCACCTTCGCCTCCGGCGGCACCACGTACGCCCTCAACAACATCAACACGGCGGGCGGTCTGACGTTCCCCTCGGGTCCAAACGGAGCGGTCTACGCCACGAACAACGGCTTCTTCAGCCCGCGCTTCGGCTTCTCCTACAGCCCGGACGAGAAAACCGTCTTCCGCGGCGGCTTTGGCATCTTCGTGCAGCCGGAGACTCTTGCTTCTCTGGCGGCCACCGGCACTTACTCTTCCTCCGCACTCTCCAATCAGGAAGGCTTCAGCGCATCCACTTCCTACGTCTCCACCACCAACAACTACCTCACCCCAGCCAACACCATTGCCAACCCATTCCCCAATGGCTTTGAGCAACCCGTCGGATCTTCGCAGGGCGCGAGCACCTTCCTCGGCCAGGCCATCAACTTCCTGGCTCCCGTCCAGCATGACCCCTACTCCGAAAGGTGGGACATCGGCTTTCAGCGCTCGCTCACCGGCAGCACCATGATCGAGGCCCTCTACGTCGGCAACCATAGCCTCCATCTCCCGGTGCAAACGCAGAACCTGAACGCCACGATGCTGCCCTTCCTCACCACCAACCCCTACCGCGATGAGACCCTGGCCACAGCTTATGGCGTCTCCGTCAACAACCCCTTCTACCAGACCCTCGGAGCCACCAACACCACGGGCCTCAACAAGTCCAAAACCGTCGGCTTCGGCAGCCTCCTCGGAGCCTTCCCGCAGCACGCGAACGCTACGATCGCCGAACAGAACCAGACCATCGGTCAGTCCTGGTTTGAAAGCGCCATCCTCCACGTCGAGCACCGCATGTCCCACGGCCTTACGCTGACCGGCAACTACAGCTTCTCGAAGATGATTGAGGCAGACAGCTTCCTCAACGACGTCGACACGCAGACCACGCGGCGAATCTCGCCGTTCGACCACACGCATCACTTCACAGTCGGCGGAACCTATGCACTGCCCTTCGGCCGCGGCAAGATGTTCAGCTTCGGCAACAGCCACCTCTGGGATGTCCTCGCCGGCGGATTCGTCGTCAACGGCATCTACCAGTTCCAGACCGGCGCTCCCGTCTACTTCTCGGCAGACATCCCGCTGCAGCCCGGCTTCACAATTCGGCAGATTTCAAACCAGCACCGCAACACTTCCAACCCCGGCACCGGAACCCCGGCGCTCAGCACCAACGCCTTCGTTACAGGCAACGCCACCACATGCCCCACCTCGGGCCCGTGCGATGGCAGCACCTTCTTCAACGGCCAGTATGCCTACCACTACCGCACCCTGCCGCAGACCCTCTCCTGGGTTCGCCAGGATGGATACAACAACCTCGACGCCTCGGTGCTGAAGAACTTCAACTTCACTGAGAAGACCTACTTCCAGCTCCGCTTCGAGAGCTTCAATACCCTCAATCACGCCATCTTTGCCTCGCCCAACGTCTCCAACGCCACGGCCAGCAACTTTGGATACATCACCTCCACCACCTCCAACAGCCAGCCCCGCCAGTTCCAGATCGGCGGCCGGTTGGTGTTCTAGCCTGTCGCTTCCTGCAACACAACGGCGCGAGATCCCAGCGATTCCGCGCCGTTATCCTTTACACTTCCTTGTGCAGAGCTCGCTGGCCCTCTTCGCACCGCTGCAGCGCAGGCCGGACCGCCCTGCACACCGCGCCGGCGTCAACCCAGTTCACCTTTCCATTGAGGATGATTTCATGAATGTTTTCGACCCCACCCGGCGCAATCTCCTCCGCACCGGCAGCTTCGGGGCCGCCGCGGCGGCCATTCCCGCCGCGCAGCTCTCCGCTTCCGCCCAGCAGAGCGCTGCCTCCGCATCCCACGACATCTTCGACGTCCGGAAGTACGGCGCCACCGGCGACGGCAAAACCCTCGACACACCCGCCGTCAATCGCGCCATCGAGGCCGCCGCGCAGGCCGGAGGAGGCATCGTGCGCTTTTCCGCTGGCACCTACCTCTGCTTCTCTATCCGCCTCAAGAGCCAGGTCCATCTCCACCTCGAGCAGGGAAGCACAATCCTCGCGGCAGAGTCTCCCAGGCCCGGTGACGCCACCGGCTACAACGGCGGGACCTATGACGCCGCCGAGCCGAACACCGCATGGGACGCATACCAGGACTACGGCCACAATCACTGGCACAACTCCCTCCTCTGGGGCGAAGACATTCACGACTTCAGCATCACAGGACCCGGACTCATCTGGGGCAAGGGACTCAGCTTCGGCGCCAACCGCCCCGCGCGCGGCGATTATCCGATTTATATTGCCGAGCAGGCAGGCGTGGGCAACAAGGCCATCGCTCTCAAGAACTGCCGCAACGTCCTGCTGCGCGACTTCTCCATTCTCAAGGGCGGACACTTCGGCCTGCTGCTCACCGGCGTCGATAACCTCACCATCGACAACCTCAAAATCGACACCGACCGCGACGGCATGGACATCGACTGCTGCCAGAACGTCCGCGTCTCCAACTGCACCGTCAACTCCCCCTGGGACGACGGCATCTGCCCCAAGTCCAGCTACGCGCTCGGCTATGCACGCCCCACGCGCAACGTGACCATCGCCAACTGCTGGGTCACCGGTACCTACCAGTTGGGCACCGTGCTCGACGGCGCCTTCAAAAAGTTTGCGACCGACGCAGGAGTCTACTGCACCGGCCGCATCAAGTGCGGCACGGAGTCCAACGGCGGCTTTATCAACATCGCCATCACCGGATGCGTCTTCGAGGGCTGCCACGGCTACGCGCTCGAATCCATGGACGGCGCGCTCCTTGAAGACATCGCAATCTGCAACACCACCATGCGCGACATCGTCGCAGGCCCGCTCTTTGTGCGCCTCGGCTCGCGTCTGCGCGGACCCAAAGAGTCCACGCAGGTCGGCACCGCGCAGCGCATCCTCATCGACAACCTCGTTTGCCACAATGCCGCCCGCACGCCCTGTTCCATCCTCAGCGGCATCCCCGGCCATGCCATTCAGGATGTCAAGCTCTCGAATATCTACGTTTCCACCGCGGGCGGCGGCACCGCGGCCGATGGCCAGATCGTTCCGCCCGAGAACGAAGCCAAGTATCCTGACCCTGAGATGTTCGGACCGATGCCTGCGTCCGGCTTCTTTCTGCGTCACATGAAAAACGTTGAGATGAGCCACGTCGAGATCGCCAACGACACGCCTGATGCTCGGCCTGCATTCCACCTCACTGGTGTCGAGCGAGCGGACTTCTTCGCCATCACCGCGCCGCGCGGCGCCGACGGCGTCTTCTCACTCAACAACGTCAAAGACCTGCGCATCGGTTGGAGCCGCGCCGCAGCCGACGCATCCATCGGTGCAATCGACCGCAAAATGCTGTAAAAACAAGCCTGGGGCGCTCGCGTTCTCAGCTCAACTCACTACGTCTTCGGAGATGTCATGGCAGACCCGCAATGTGATATCGGCCTCATCGGCCTTGCAGTCATGGGACAGAACCTCGTCCTCAACATGAACGACCACGGATTCAAGGTGGCCGTCTTCAATCGCACCGTCTCCAAGGTCGATGATTTTCTGGCCAACGAAGCCAAAGGCACCCAGGTCGTCGGCGCACACTCCATCCAGGAGCTCGCCAGCCTGCTCAAGCGTCCCCGCCGCGTCATGCTCATGGTCAAGGCCGGAGACACCGTCGACCAGATGATCGACCACATCCTGCCTTTTCTCGAACCCGGCGACATCGTCATTGACGGCGGCAACTCGCTCTTTACTGACTCCAACCGCCGCACCAAAGACCTCGCCGCCAAAGGCATCCTCTTCATCGGCACCGGCGTCTCAGGCGGAGAAGAAGGCGCGCGTCGCGGCCCCTCCATCATGCCCGGCGGCAATCCCGCCGCATGGCCGCACGTCAAGCCCATCTTCCAGGCTATCGCTGCCAAGGTCGAGGACGGCACGCCCTGCTGCGACTGGGTCGGCGAAGACGGCGCAGGCCATTACGTCAAGATGGTCCACAACGGCATCGAGTACGGTGACATGCAGCTCATCTGCGAAGCCTATGACCTGCTGCAGCGCGGCCTCGGTCTCACCCCCGATGAACTGCACACCGTCTTCGCGGATTGGAACAAGGGCGAGCTCGACAGTTACCTCATCGAAATCTCCCGCGACATCTTCGCCAAGAAGGACGAAGACGGCCAGCCTCTCGTCGATAAAATCCTCGACACCGCCGGCCAGAAGGGCACCGGCAAGTGGACCGTCATCAGCGCCCTCGACACCGGCCAGCCCGTTACCCTCATTGGCGAGTCGGTCTTTGCGCGCTGTCTCTCCGCACTCAAAGAAGAGCGCGTCGCCGCCTCCGCAGTTCTCAAAGGGCCGAAGGCCAAGCCTTCCGTCGGTGACCGCGCCGCATTCATTGAGAGCGTGCGCCGTGCGCTCTACTGCTCCAAGATCGTGAGCTACGCGCAGGGCTACATGCTGCTCAAGGCCGCTGCAAAAGAGAATGGCTGGAACCTCAACATGGGCGGCATCGCCCTCATGTGGCGCGGCGGATGCATCATCCGCAGCCAGTTCCTCGGCAACATCAAGGCCGCCTTTGACAAGAAGAAGAACCCAAAGTCGGAGCTCGCAAATCTGCTCCTCGACAAGTTCTTCTCCCGCGCCGTCAACAAGTACCAGGCCTCCTGGCGCAAGGCGGTCACCGCCGCCATCAAGCTGGGCGTGCCCACACCGGCCTTCTCCACCGCGCTGGCCTTCTATGACGGCTATCGCACCGGCCGCCTGCCGCAGAACCTGCTCCAGGCGCAGCGCGACTACTTTGGCGCGCATACCTACGAGCGCGTAGACAAGCCCCGCGGCCAGTTCTTCCACACCAACTGGACCGGCCACGGCGGCCGCGTCGCCTCCACCACCTACAACGTGTAGCGTCCTGTTTCAGAAGCTCGCACCATCAATGACTGGGTGCTCCAGGTCTCGATTTCGAGACCTGGGAAAGCACGAATCCATGCGGTCACGGCGCTACTTCGCTTCTGCGTGTGCCCCATCCATGCAGTCCGCGCGAGCGGATTGCTTGGGTGGGAAACCACAGACCCAATCCGTTCTCCGGTATCACTTCGCTTCCGCCCGCAGCGTCGCCGGCGTCCAGTTGTCCGCGCCGCGCAGAAACTCCGCCGGCGCATACTGCTTCGCCTCCTCCGCCGTCAGAAACTTCGTATGCGGATCGCGCTTCGCTGGATCGGCCCCCGGTCCCGTCGAGTCAAACTCCGCATAGTACGACGTGTCCAGGGAGTGGGTCTCGCCCTTGTGCCACTCGCTCCAGCCCGCCGGGTCAATCTGCGCGCCCATCTCCGTATGCAGAATCACCACCGTCGCATACGGCCGCCACGGACGCCCCAGAAACACATCCCCCGTCTCGGCCCTGTCCCCCGTCAACGTGCAGCGGTTGAGCACAAACCCCGAGTCCTCCGCGGGATAATGCTTCGACTGCGCCGTAATGTAGCCTCCGTGATGCGGCGTGCTGTGAATCTCGCAGTGATCGAACACCGCCTTGCCGTCGCCAAACATGAAATCCACGTTCCCCTCGACATAGCAATCGGAAAAATACTGCCGCGCCGGCACGCAGCTTGACCCGTCCGGATAGCAGTTGCGGCTGCCCGCATACACCGTGTCCTGGTTGCCCTTGAGGCGCACGTTGTGGAACTCCGCGCGGTCACCCGTCACCAGGAGCGCCAGCGCCTGCGAACCCCCAGGCAACGGCGGATGTGTGCGATTGAAGTCGTTCTGCAGCGTGATGTTCTCCGCAAAAAAATTGTCCGCAATCACATTCACCGTCGCCGAGTGCAGCGTGCCGCCGTTGGCGCCCGCGCTGCGATCGTTCACCACCACCGTCTCGCTCGCGTCGGTGTGTGCGCTCCGCAGCGTGATGTGCGGCTTTGCAATCGTCAGCACCTCGCGATAAGTCCCCGGAGCAACGATGATCTCCGCGCCACCCTCCGGCGCAGCATCCACCGCGCTCTGGATCGTCGTGTACTCCGCCGTGCCGTCCTTCGCCACATACAGCGCCTTGTCCACTGGCGGCGCACTCCCCACCATCTCCGGTGCCGCATCCGTTGCCGGGAAGGGAACAAACCTGACGTCACAGTTCAGCGGCGTTCCCGCCTGTGCGCCCGGCGTCTCCGTCACCGTCACGTCTTCGCCCGCCGGCGTCAGATTGCCCTTGCGCGGCCCAACCGTAATCGCCGCGTCGCTGCTCATCATTCTCGAATGCGCCTGGTCCTCGGCAAACACGTTGTCCAGCGTCAGCTGCAGCTTGTGCTCCGCATCCGCGCCCAGAAATGTATAGGTCCCAGCCGTCAGAATGTGCACATCGCTGAGCGTGATGTCGCGATATTCGGGAATCAGATCCCCGCCCAGCCGTGTGTACAGCGGCGTAAAGAACAGCGGATTCTTCGTGTCGCGGATGCACACATCGCGATACACCACGTCATGCACAAGCCCGCCGCGGCTCCGGTCCGACTTGATGCGAATGCCGTTGTCCGCGCCGTCAATCGTCAGGTCCTCCACCAGCAAGTGATCCACGCCGCCGTTGGTCCCGCTCCCGATGGACATCCCATGCCCCGTATAAAAATGATTGTGCAGAACGGAGATATTTTGCGCCGGTCCCGCCGTGCTCGACTTCACCGCCACATTGTCGTCGCCTGCATGAATAAAGCAGTGCGTGATGGTCACGTTGCGGGACGACCCCGGATCAATCCCGTCCGTGTTGCGCGCCGTCTTTGGCGTCATAATCTTCACGCCCCACGCCGTGAATCCGTCTGTCTCGTTCACCGCAACGTGAAATCCCGGCGAGTTGCGCAGCGTAATCCCGTACAGCGTGAAATTCTTCGCGTGGCGCAGAATGATCATCCACGGCACGCTCTGGTTGCGATCCGTCACCTTGGCCTCATGCGCCAGGTCCCACCACGTCGCCTTCTGCCCCAGCAGCGTTGCGCCGCCGCGCCCGTCAATGGACCCCTCGCCCATGATGCCGCTGTTCTCCACGCCATCGCCCAGAATCAGAGGCTTGCACCCGTGCCCCTTCGTGCTTACAATCCCGCAGCTTCCCGGCGTCAGGTCATACACCCGCGGGTCGCGCGAGCCCACCAGCGCCGCGTGCGCTTCCACCACCAGCGTCACGCCCGAGCGCAGCGTCAGCGGCCCGCTCAGAAACACACCCTTCGCTCCGCTTGCGCGCAGATACACCCCCTTGCCCGCCGCGCAGCCATCGATGGCGCTCTGTATACGCGCCGTGTCCAGTCGCGTCTCATCCTCCGCGGCAAGCACGCCCCCCGGCGCCGCAAGGCTCGCCTTCAGCGTCATGCATGCCGCTGGCAGGTGCGGCTCCGTCACCGTGCGCATATCCTGCGCAACAAGGTTCGGCGTCATCAGAGAAAGCACCCCAAGCAAAGCGAGCGAAACGCGTGAGAACATGTACATCTCCAATCGATGGGACGAAAGCTCCACCGTTCTGACGGGTTTTCCGTCCAAAATGAGGACTGACCACTTGAACAGTCCACTCTACAGGAGTCGCGCCGTCCTACGTCAAGCACCCTTCGTGGACTTTCAGCCGCGCCGCTTATCATTTCGCGTTATTCGGGCATTTACAGGCATGTCCTGCTTTTTCCTGCAAGCCGGCACCGCTTTCCGGCCTCATCCGAATCTCCTGAAAATCACCGTTGATGGTCGGACCTCTGGCAGGCTACAATGAATTCGACCAGAAGGAACCCGCTCGCTGGCGCCTCCAGCTTTTCCCCTTCCGCCGGGAAGTGCACAATGGAAGCCGCCCTGCATGCCCGCCGCGAGGCCTGCTGTGCAGTCTTTGGAGCGATGCGGGACGCAGACTCAGTCGAGGCCGCAGCCGGCCAAAGGAGAACTCGGAAATGTCGCTCGGATTCACCGTCCCCAAAAAGGGTGCATTGGATTTTCTGTCGCTGGGAGCATTGGTTCACCGCGTTGACCCCGGCATCATCCCGTTTCGCAAGGCCACCCATGCCTCCATCCACGTTAGCGGCGGTGAATTCAATGTGGCCGCCAACCTCTCCGACTGCTTCGGCCTTCGCACCGGCATCGCCTCCGCCATGGTCAACTATCCCATCGGCGACCTCATCGCCGAGCGTGTTCGCGGCATGGGCGTCCGTCCCTTCTATCGCATCTTCCAACATGACGGCGTGCGCGGCCCCAACATGGCGGCCGTCTATAGCGACCAGGGCCTCGGCGTGCGCGCTCCCGTCGTCTTCTACAACCGCTGCAACGAGGCCGCCGCGCAACTCAAGCCCGGCGACTTCGACTGGAAGGCGATCTTCGGCGACGGTGTCCGCTGGTTCCACTCCGGCGGTATCTTCGCCGCGCTCTCTGAGACCACTGCCGAGCTTTCCATCGAGGCCATGAAGGCAGCGCGCAAGGCCGGCGCCATCTGCTCCTTCGATCTCAACTACCGTGAGAAGCTCTGGAAGATCAGCGGCGGCGCGGAGCGCGCGCAGAAAACTCTCGCCTCCATCGTTGAAAACGTCGACGTCCTCGTCGGCAACGAAGAAGATTTACAGAAGGGCCTCGGCTTTAGCGGACCGGAAGTGGCCGCAAAATCCAAGCTCGACGCAGGCGCATTCCTCTCCATGATCGAAAAGGTTGTCCAGCGCTTCCCGCACATCAAGGTGGTCGCCACCACCCTCCGCGAGGTCCACACGACCAATCACCACAGTTGGAGCGCGGTCGCCTGGGTCAACGGCAAGGCGGTCCATGCGCCCACGGCTGAGCTCAACGTGCTTGACCGCGTCGGCGGCGGCGATGGATTCGCGGCAGGCTTCATTTATGGCCTGCTCAACGGAGAATCGCCCGAGGAAGCCATCAAGCTGGGCTGGGCCCATGGCGCGCTCATGACCACCTTCCCCGGCGATACCACCATGGCCACCGTGGACCAGGTCCGCGCCTTCGCAGCCGGCGGCTCCGCGCGCATCCAGCGCTAAAGCGAGAACCGCTTGATGTTGCATCACCCTGGGATGCCCCAGGTCTCGATTTTGAGACCTGGGAAACTGAGATCGACAAGCACGAATTCATTCGGTCAGAGTCTTGGTCCATCTCAACCAATTGCTTCAAGGAGACTCCGTGATTTCACTCCATCCCTCACGCATCGGCAGAGCGGCCGCAACCGTTCTGCCCGCGCTTCTCTTCCTTGCACTGTCCTCTGCGCTGCACGCTGCGCCAGTCTGCGATCCCCATGCCTACGGCGCCAAGGCCGACGGCAAAACCAAAGACACCGCTGCGATCCAGTCCGCTATCGACACCTGCGCAAAGCAGGGCGGCGGCACCGTGCGCCTCACCTCGGGCACATACCTCAGTGCGCCAATCGTCCTCAAGAGCAACATCACGCTCCATCTCGACAAGGGCGCCACGCTGCTCGGCTCGCCTGACCACGCCGACTACCCCGCCAAGACCGAATTCCGCGCGCCGGGCTTCCAGTCGCTCGTCAGCGCCACCAATGCGGAGAACGTCGCCATCACGGGCGAAGGCACCATCGACGGCAACGGCGAAAGCTGGTGGCAGGAGGCCCGCGCCATCCGCGACCACGGCATCCTGGGCTCTGAGCACAGCCGTCCGCGTCTGGTCGTCTTCGACCATTGCAAGCATCTCCGCATCGAGGGCGTCACCATTCAGAACTCGCCCATGTGGCAGCTTGTCCCCTACTACTCCGACGACATCATCATCAAAAACATCCGCGTCCTCGCTCCGCAGCACTCGCCCAACACCGACGCCGTCGATCCCTTCTCCTCGTCGAACGTCGTCATCGATCACCTCTACGCCGATGTGGGCGACGACGACATCGCCATCAAATCCGGCGCCATCAACTCACCCGGCCCCGATGCGCCCAGCCGCAACATCACCATCACCGACTGCACATTCCTGCACGGCCACGGTCTCTCCGTTGGCAGTGAACTCGCCGGCGGCGCGCAGAACATCCGCGCCGAGCGCGTCACCTTCGACGGCACCGACAACGGCGTCCGCGTCAAAGCCAACCGCGACCGCGGCAACGATGTCGGCAACATCGTCTTTCGCGATATGCAGATGAAGAACGTCAAGAACGCGCTCATCATCAGCGAGTATTACCCGAAGATCATGCCCGAGCCCGGCGAGTCCGCCCAGCCCATCGGCCGACTCACGCCCTACTTTCACGACATCACCATTGAAAACCTCACCGCCTCCAACATCCAGAACGCCGGAGCCATCGTCGGCTTGCCCGAAGTTCCCGTCGGCAACGTCGTGCTCAAGAATGTCCGGATCAGCGCCCGGAAAGGCCTCAGCATCGGCTACGCGCATGTCACCGGGACCAAGGTCCTCGTGCAGGCCGAAGATGGCAAGCCCATCACCCAGCTCGAAGGCGCAGAGGTCTCGCTACAGTAAGGGCTCTTGCAGAGCCACACCGGCCGCCACGAATTTGAGAGTTGCTTCTCCCGCGCCATTGCGATACAAAGGGCGCGGGACGGAGCGCCTCAAATCCTCAATGACGGCCGGCATGTTTTTCTGGCCCACGCAATCTATGCTTGTCCCATCAACTTCCCCGGAGGGCACAGACATGCGGCGCAGAGATCTTCTGAAGAGCGCAACCTTTGCCGTCGCCACGCAGGCGCTCGGCTCCGTGGCCATCGCGGCTGAACCCCTCCCCGCGCAGGCCAACGGCACGAAGCGCCTGGGCAAGATCACCCTCGAAGAGCACTTTATGGTGCCGGAATTCGTTCCCTATTTCGAGGAGACCTACCCCAACATCAGTCCTGCACTCCCCAGTCTCGCCCTCGCCGCCTTGCAGGATTTCGGCGATCACCGCATCGAAGTCATGGACCAGAATGGCGTCGACTACTCCGTCCTCTCACTCTCCGGTCCCGGCGTGCAAATCGAAAAAGACACCGCCGTCGCCGTAAAGCGCGCCCGGTGGATCAACGACTTTCTCGCCAAGGAATTGCAGAAGCGCCCCACGCGCTACGGCGGCCTCGCGCATCTGGCCATGCAGAACCCCGCCGAAGCCGCCAACGAGCTCGAGCGCTGCATCCACGACCTCGGTTTTCAGGGCGCCATGATCAACGGCCAGACTAACGGCGAGTATCTCGACCTCGACAAGTTCTCCGTCTTCTGGGAGCGCGCCGCCGCGCTCGATGCGCCCATCTACATCCACCCCGGCAACCCCGTCGATCATCCCGCCATGTATGCGGGCCATCCTGAGCTATGGGGCCCCGTCTGCAGCTGGGCCTTTGAAACCGGCACGCACGCCCTGCGCCTTGTGTTCGCGGGCGTCTTCGAGCGCTATCCCAGCGCGCGCGTCATCCTTGGCCACATGGGAGAAACCCTGCCCCTCAACCTGTGGCGCTTTGACAGCCGCTGGCCCATCTCCCACCGCGGCTCCATGACGCTGCCGCAGCAGCCCTCGTTCTACATCCGGCGCAATATCGCCATCACCACGTCCGGCGTCTGCTCGGATGTCTCGCTCCGCTGCGCGCTCGACGCCATGGGCCCTGAGAACGTCATGTTCTCGATCGATTATCCGTTTGAGAAAACACCAGTGGCCGCGGCCTTTATTGAGAATGCGCGCATCACCGAGACTGAGCGACAGCAGGTCGCTTCCGGCAACGCAAAACGCATTCTCAAAATCACGCGGCCCATCGGCCCCAGCGCGTAGCCGCTACTGGTTCACGCCGCTCGCCAGAAAGCCGCCATCCACCACCAGCGTCTCGCCCGTCACAAACGACGCCGCGTCCGACGCCAGATAAATCGCCGCGCCAATCAGCTCTTCCGTCTTCCCAAAGCGGCCCATCGGCGTGCGCAGCAGCAGCTCCTGCCCGCGCGGCGTGCTGTCCAGCAGATTCGCGTTCAGCTCCGTGCGAAACACCCCCGGCGCAATCGCATTCACCGTGATCCCCTTGCGCGACCACTCCACCGCCAGCGACCGGGTCAGCGACATCACCGCCGCCTTGCTCGCCGCATACGCGGCCACTTCATGCAGCGCAACAAAGCTGTTCAGGGAAGCGATGTTGATGATCCGCCCGTAGCCGCGCTCCAGCATGTGGGCGCCAAACACCTGGCAGGCGCGCAGTGTTCCCGTCAGGTTCGTGTCGAGAATCCCGTTCCACTCCTCTTCGCTCACGCTGATCGTCGGCGTCCGCTTGATGCGCCCCGCGCAATTGATCAGGATGT
>JAKBHH010000043.1 GCA_021836865.1 Acidobacteriota bacterium | reverse complement strand
TAAGCGGGACTGTCGCCTGCACCGGCAATCGCGGTTGCCGTTTCGCGGCTTCCGACACGAAGGCACACGCTGTTGAACTGGCCAGTCTGCTCGATTCGCGATTCAAAATCGAGCAACCGGTCAATCTGCACGTAACCGGCTGTCACCACTCCTGCGCACAGCACTACATCGGCGATATCGGCCTGCTGGGCACAAAAGTGTCTGGCGAGGAGGGCTATCAAGTTTTCGTCGGCGGCGGTTGCGACCAGGATCAAGGCCTCGCACGAGAATTGATTGCCGCCATCCCCTACAGCCAACTGCCTCCCATCATGGAGCGGCTCTTCGGCGCATACATCCAGCGGCGCAATCCCAACGAAGCCTTCCTGGACTTTAGTCGCCGTCACAGCATTGCGGAACTCAAATCTCTCTGCATGGCAAAGGAGCGAGTATAGCCATGAGCCTAACAGTCCCCTATATCCCGGAGAATGCTCCATTCACTGCGGAGCAGCGTGCGTGGTTGAATGGCATGTTGGCAGGGATGTTTTCCTCTTCGGCAACCACTACCGCAACGCAGGCTAACGCGTCGCTTCGCATAGCCGTGCTCTATGCATCGCAATCCGGCACGGCTGAGGGATTGGCTCGCAAGCTCGCGAAGGAGTTGAAAGCCCAAGGGCATGTGCCTGCTGTGGCCACGCTGGTTGGGTATACACCTGCAGCACTGGCGGCAGAGAAATATGCCGTGCTGATTGCAAGCACGTACGGCGAGGGCGACGCGCCGGATGGAGTGCAGCCATTCTATGAAGAGTTATGCCTCGAGCATTTTCCCCGTTACGAGAGGCTGTCCTATGCCGTACTGGCATTGGGTGATCGGCACTATGAACAGTTTTGCAAGTTTGGCATCGATCTGGACACCAGGCTGGCAGCATTGGGGGCCAACCGCATCTGCGATCGAGTCGAATGCGATGTAGATCTTGACGAGACATTTGCGCAATGGAAGGCGTCTCTATTGCCTCGTCTGCAAGAGATCGGGAGCGGGCGCAAGCCGGTCGAACCTGCCTTGCCTGCACCGATGAATGCGTCCAAGCCGGCTCCCGAGCGGTCATTTACGCGCGACAATCCAGTGTTTGCGCCGGTGGTAGACAAGAGACGGCTGACGCATCAGGAATCCGGCGAGACGACGCTGCACCTTGCGTTCTCTATTGAAGGCACTGGAATGACGTATGAGGCCGGCGATGCCTGCGGCGTGATTCCCAGAAACGATCTCAACCTCGTTGCGGAGATTCTGCAAGCCGCCGGGTTCAACGGTAACGAACAGGTAAACTGCGGCAAGGCCGGGGCAACGACCCTCCACGATGCGCTTACGCACCACCTGCAAATTACGCGCCTCAATCGAAGGATTGTGACGGACTTCGCAAATCTTGGCAAATGCGCAAAGCTCCTTGACATGCTTACACCCGACCATCAGGCGCAACTGGAAGCCTACGTCTATGATCGTGGACTGATTGATTTGCTGCTGGAGTTCCCCGGAGTCATAGAAGATGCGGCTGACCTGGCTGCCATGTTGCCCAAGCTAGCGCCCCGTCTTTATTCGATTTCGTCCAGTCCTGTGGCCCATGCAGGAGAAATTCACACCACGGTTGCAGTGGTCCGCTTTCACGCGCACAACCGAGCGCGCGGCGGCGTGTGTTCAACCCTCTTTGCAGATCGCTCTGCGGTTTCAGATCGTCTGCCGATCTATATTCAGCCCAACAAGAAGTTTCGCCTGCCGAAGGATCCGGCCGTTCCAATCATCATGATTGGCCCCGGCACGGGCGTCGCGCCCTTTCGCGGCTTCCTGCATGAACGGCGTGCGACGGGAGCTTCAGGCCGCAACTGGCTTTTCTTTGGCGAACGAAGCGCCTCCACCGACTATCTCTATCGCGATGAACTTGAGGCTATGCATGCGGATGGGCACCTTTCGCGGCTTGACACCGCATTCTCTCGCGATCAGGAGCGGAAGGTCTACGTGCAGGACAGAATGCTGGAGCAGGCACAAACGTTCTGGGCCTGGCTGCAAGAGGGCGCAAGTGTGTACGTGTGCGGCGATGCCTCGCGCATGGCAAAGGATGTCCACGCGGCAATCCAGACCATCGTTTCTCAGCAAGGCTGCATGAGCACCGAAGCCTCTGAAGAGTATGTGCACTCGCTGAAGGAGCAACATCGCTACCACCGCGATGTGTATTGATGCTTGAGCAGCGCTTATTAGAGCAAACGAAGCAGAACCGGACAAGAACAGAGACCCACAATGGCCTTGCCACTTCACGAGCGCGCACTTTCTCAGGATGCCGACGCACTCGTGCGTCTGACTACTGAGGCCTCAGACCCCGGCCGCGACTCGATCTATGATCTGGTCGCTGCTTCGAAAGTTCTGGAGTGGCCTCCCACTTCTGCCCCGGGTCTCATTCCAAACCGCGCATTGGAGGAGGGCGAGCAGTATCGCTTCCACTTCAACATGACCAAGTGCATTGGATGCCGTTCCTGCGAGATCGCCTGCAATGAGCAGAATGGCAATCCAGCGGACATTCATTGGAGGCGCTTTGGCGAAATTGAGGGAGGCGCGTGGCCCAACACGCAGCGCAGCTATCTCTCGATGGGATGCAATCACTGCCTCGATGCCGAATGCGTGAAAGGATGCCCGGTCGAGGCATACATCAAAGATCCGGCAACGGGCATCGTCCTGCATTCCGCAGACGCGTGCATTGGCTGCCAGTACTGCGTCTGGAACTGCCCCTATAGCGTGCCGCAGTTCAATCCAGAGCGCGGTGTGGTTGGCAAATGCGACATGTGCCACGGTCGCCTTGAGGATGGCCTTGAGCCTGCCTGCGTCAATGCCTGTCCTGAATCAGCCATCGAAATCGAGATTGTCACCATAGCTGATTGGCGCAAGGACTACGCCGCAGCTGAATCCCCCGGAATGCCCGCAGCAGGCCATACCATTTCGACAACCCGCATTACGCTGCCCGAGGCGGGAGCGATGCAGTTGGAACGAGTGGACCTGGGCCACATCCAGCCAGAGCCTGCGCACCTCTCGCTGGTCTTCATGACGACGCTCATGCAGGCTGTTTCAGGAGCATTGATCTTTGAACTGCTTGACAACTGTATGTCTGCAATCAACCTGCTTGCAATGCTGGGCATCGCGTCCATGGCGCTGGGCGTTTCTGCAATGCACCTTGGCAGGCCAGCCTATGCCTGGCGAGCGCTAAAGATGTGGCGCCGCTCCTGGATCAGTCGAGAAGTTCTTCTCTATACCCTTTTCTGGGCAGGCCTCGTCGCCCTGACAGGACTGTCGATCATAGCAAGCCTTCCTGCTTCGCGCCTGCACAGTTTCGTCGATACGCTTCCGGCAGTGCGCTTCCTCTCGCTTTCGGCAAATCTTCAAGTCATCGGTTGGGCGGCTGCAATTCTTGGCGTCGGCGGCACAGTTTGCAGCGCGTATATCTACCTGGTGCCGGCGCGTCCCGCGTGGAACATGATTCATACGCCGCTGGACTTCCTGCTTACCACTGCGTTGTTGGGATCGCTCCTGGCAAGCGTGATTCAAGTGGCCGCGGGTTGGGTGACGAGCCTGGCTTGCGCACATGCGATATGTTCACCCCGACCTTCTTTCAACACTCCAATCTATCTGGTTCTCCTTTCAGCCGCCCTCTGGTTTTTGAATCAAGTCGTGCGCCGATTCCGCCTGAGCCTTTCGCGGCTGTTTGAGCGCCGCGCCAGCGCCTCGCTTCTCGGTACAGAATCGCTCCAGGCCATTCTCTTCTCATCTTTTGCTCTTGTTGCGCTCACGGCTCTCTTTACCTGGGCACGGCTAGATGTCGTTGCCTGTTTCACCGCAATGATTGCGGTCCTGTTGACGCGATACCTCTTCTTCGTTTCGGTGGTCCCCCTGAACATGGCCCTTACTTTCGTTAGAGGAGGCCGCCATTGAGCTTCGCAAAGCAATTCGTGACTCGCCTGCGTCGGAGGCTGGGCATCGATATCCTCCGCGAGGCCTATCGCTATGCCGAGGACGCGCGCTTCGGCAAAATATCTGCTTCCCGCGTTGCTGACCGGTGGGTCAAGACAACCTGTGGATATTGCTCGGTTGGCTGCGGCATGGAGGTTGGCGTCAAGGACGGTAAGGCCGTTGCTGTGAGGGGCAATGAAAATCACCCGGTCAATCGCGGCAAGCTTTGCCCGAAGGGACTGAGCGAACACCACACTCTTACGGCGCCTGGCCGAGCCCAGCAGCCTTTGCTGCGCAAGCAAGGCAAGCTTGTCCCTGTCAGTTGGGATGAGGCACTCGACACCATGGTCCGTGAGTTCAGTTCGATTCAGAGCAAATATGGAAAGCAGTCGCTTGGAGTTATCGGTACGGGCCAGCTGGTCACCGAGGAGTTCTACACGCTCGGCAAGCTTGTGCAGCTGGGGTTTGGGACTTCCAACTTCGATGGCAACACTACGCTCTGCATGGCCAGTGCTGTCTCCGGTTACAAGCTGTCATTTGGCAGCGATGGCCCTCCGGGTTCTTACGCTGACATGGAATCTGCAGATGTGGTTCTTCTCATTGGCGCCAATATCGCAGAGAATCATCCGATTCTTTGCCAGCGCCTGGAGAGGAACAGGCATCGCACGCTGATCGTGGTGGACCCACGCGTAACCAAGACAGCGATGATGGCCGAGATTCACCTTCCCGTCAAACCGCGCAGCGACATTGCTCTAATCAACGGCATTGCACACGTGCTGATCCGCGACGGATTGATCGATCGCGAATATATTGCGGCTCATACAAGCGGATTTGCGGAATTCGCGGACTATGTATCCACGTTTCATCCCCAGCACGTTGCCCAGGTGACCGGGCTGAGCGAGGAGACGATCCTCAACACGGCGAGGGCCTACGGCAATGCAAAGGCAGCCTTCATCGGTTGGACGATGGGCGTGAACCACTCCACGCAAGGCGCCGTTACCGTGGCTGCCATCAATAATCTGGCGCTGATTACGGGCAATATTGGCCGCACAGGCGCATCGCCATTCTCGATCACAGGACAGTGCAACGCAATGGGAACGCGCGAAAGTGGATTTACGTCAAGCCTGCCTGGCTATCGCAAGTTCGAGCTTCCCGCGGATCGTGAGGAGTTGGCGCGGATTTGGAAGATCGATGTTGACCGCATCCCAGCTGCACGCGGCCTGGCCTACCCGGACATTATCGAAGGCGCCGTAGCGGGAAAAATCAAAGCGATGTGGATCATCGCCACAAATCCCGTTGTCTCCTTTCCGAACTACGAGGTGCTTGAGCAGGCGCTGACCAATGTCGAGTTTCTGGTGGTGCAAGATGGCTTCCATCCCACGCCCACCAGCGAGTTCGCGCATCTGGTGTTACCTGCCGCGATCTGGGGCGAGAAAGAGGGCACGTACACAAACTCCGAGCGCCGCATCGGCAAGGTGAATGCCGTCGTCTCTCCGCCGGGAGGGGCGCGCACAGACTTTGACATCTTCCTCGACATCGCTGACCGGCTCTGCGTGCGAGGTGAGTTGTACCCAGGCTGGAAAACCTCACAGGACGCCTTTCTGGAGTGGCAGCAAGTTTCAAAGGGCCGCATGTGCGACTACAGCCAATTTACCTGGCAACAGATCGAAGATGAGGGCGGCGTGCAATGGGGAGGCGAACGGCTCTATCAGGATGGTATTTTCCCCAACTTCGATGGAAGAGCGCGCCTCCATTGCGTGCCGTGCGAGCCATTTGCCGAGCAGCCTGACGACGAGTTCCCGATTGTTCTGAATACGGGCCGCACAGTTGAGCATTGGCATACGCGTACAAAAACGGGCCAGGTTGATTTGCTCAACACCATGGTTCCCCATGCGTGGCTCGAGATGAACCCTGCGGACGCGCATCGCCTGCAACTGACGGCGCATGACAAAGTCACTGTGACATCGCGCCGCAATCGTATTCCGAACCTTGAATTACGAATCACCGGAATCGTCGCGCCGGGACAGGTCTTTATGCCTTTCCACTTTTCTGAGCATAACTCGAATCTCGTCACTTTGGGGGCATTTGATCCCATCTCGCGCGAACCCAATTTCAAGCAATGCGCGGTGCGCGTGGAGCGAACTATCTTCACCGTATTCGAGCACGTTGCCAAGAATACTAGGACCGCTAGCCGCGATGCAGTAGCGGAATAGCACTCGGCAAGCGCCCTTGACAGTCTTCACGTGAAGGCAATTCAGACAACAGGAATCTAGCTTCCCCGGAGAGATACCATGGCGAACCTAAAGGCTTTCATGAAGTCGGGACATCCCCCCACACTCTTCGCAGCCTTTCTCTATTTTGATTTCAGCTTTGCTGTCTGGGTCCTCAACGGTGCGATGGGGCCGTTCATCTCCGAACAGTTTCACTTGACGCCAGGACAGATCGGACTGATGGTGTCCATCCCAACGCTGGCCGGCGCCCTCATGCGTTTTCCCCTCGGCGTCCTGTCTCAATACATTGGCAGAAAAAACGCGGCAATTGTGGAGATGTCCGCCATCATTGTCGCTCTGCTCTACGGATTCTTCTTTGTGAAGTCGTTTAACAACGTCCTTGCCATGGGTGTTCTGCTGGGCATCGCTGGTGCCAGTTTTGGCGTGGCCCTTTCGCTCGGGTCGGGGTGGTTTCCGAAGCAGTACAAGGGGCTTGCGATGGGCATTGCCGGTGCGGGTAACAGTGGCACTGCTCTTGCCGCGCTTCTGGCCCCACGACTTGCCATGCACTTCGGCTGGCAGATGGTATATGGCTTCGCCGCACTCATGCTGCTGCTGCCGCTTTTCGTAATGATCCAGTTCGCCAAAGAGCCTCCCGATGCGGAGCACCAGTCCCTGGCCGGGCATTTGAAGTGCTTATGGGAACTCGACGGGTGGGTTTTCAATATGATTTACGTCATTACGTTCGGCGGCTTTCTCGGATTGGCTACGTTCCTGCCATCCTTCTACTACAGCCAGTTCCACGTGACCAAAGTGCAGGCCGGATCGCTGACCGTTCTCGCCACGCTGACTGGAAGTCTGACCCGAGTGCTTGGTGGCTGGCTGTCAGACAAAATTGGCGGCCTGTGGACGCTCGACATTGTCTTTGTGATGACACTCGCCGGCCTGGTGGGACTGATGCAGGCCCCTTCGCTCCTGGCAACAACCCTCCTCTTCATGCTCTGCTTTGCGGCGCTGGGAGCCGGCAATGGAGCCACCTTTCAGCTTGTTCCCCTGCGTTGGCCCACCGCCACTGCTGTTGCCGGAAGCATGATCGGTGAAATCGGCGCCCTGGGAGGCTCCATTCTTCCCAATCTGCTTGGCCAGTCAAAGCAGCGCACGGGCTCCTACACTACCGGTTTCCTCGTCTATGCAGGAATCGCCCTGTTTGTTTTCCTCCTGTTGCAGAGCTTTGCCCGCATTTGGACGAAGAAATGGGTGAGAAAAGGCGGTCGAGCAATCACGACATATCCGATGAACGAAGGGATCGCCGCTGACTGACCCCCAGCACCAGCTACGGTCCGATCAAACGGGAGTTGCCCCGGCTCTGTTAAGGAGCAACCTTGATCGGGACGGGTTGGAAACGGAGTTCCTGTGCCGGGGCGTGCAGTCCTGCTGATTTCTGCAGCCGCCTGCGCTCCTCTTGCTGCTGGAACACCCTCGCATCTAGACTTGTGATGGCAGGAGTTGACCTGTCTTGCTCCCGATCACCAGCAGAACACTGTGGAGCGAGTTGCGGCGGGCACCAGTTCAGGAGCATCTCAGCGGAGGCAGAGTGCCACCCGAATTGCTTCTCGCCTGAGGGATCGCCTGTAAGTAATTGATGCGAAAGTGGCGGAATTGGCAGACGCACCAGACTTAGGATCTGGCGGGGAAACCCATGAGGGTTCGAGTCCCTCCTTTCGCACCACCCTATCACGCAATTTCATCCAACTCCTGGAGCGCGATGACACGCGCCGCGCCTGTCCGGAGTAATCTATTGAGACCATGAGTCCAACCGCACAGCAACCCCAGATGCATCTTGAGCAGTCGCCCGACTATCGCGAATCCTATGCCAACAGCGTGCAGGTGCGCGTAAGCGTGTGGGATTTTCAGCTTGTCTTTGGACTGGCAGCCAGCGAGGGCCCGGAGCAGGTGACGATCCGAAACCATCAGGCCATCTTTCTCAGCCCTCA
This sequence comes from Acidobacteriota bacterium, assembly GCA_021836865.1. Classification (GTDB taxonomy): domain Bacteria; phylum Acidobacteriota; class Terriglobia; order Terriglobales; family Acidobacteriaceae; genus Telmatobacter. The sequence continues at coordinate 20,486 of JAKBHH010000043.1, read as the reverse complement.
GCAGGCCAAGGCCCTGTGGAACGTGCTGGGGCAGAACATCGCGCAATACGAGCAGGCATTCGGCACGTTGAACCTGGAGCCGCAAAGCCATAACTTTCCCCAGGGACCGGTGAACTGAGGCGTGCGGCTGCCCGCCTTCCATGGTTGAACGCATGCGCTGGAGAAAACTCCTTGAGCCGCGGATGGATGCTCCATTCCCGCTGTGGATGATCTTTCCGATCATCTTCGTCGTGCTCTATTCCAGCCACTTCACGCTGCTCGGGTTGCCCTACTACTGGGATGAGGCGGGCTATTACATTCCCGCGGCCTGGGACTTCTTCCGCACCGGCTCTCTGATTCCGATTTCCACGTTGAGCAATGCTCATCCGCCGCTGCCTAGTGTGTATCTTGCGCTCTGGTGGGAGTTCTCGGGCTTTTCGCCCGAGGTCACCAGGGAGGCCGTGCTGATCGTGACATCGCTTGCCCTGCTGGCCGTCTGGCGGCTCGCGTTGAGGCTCGCGGGCTCGCCCATCGTGGCACTGTGGACGGTGGTGCTGACTGCGCTGTATCCCATCTGGTTTGCCCAGAGCAGCCTGGCTCATGCGGACATCTTTGCAGCGGCCTGCACGCTGTGGGGCATGGTATACGCGCTGCCCAATGAAGACCGCAACCCGCGCGCCGCTGCTTTGTGGTTTACGGCGGCGGCCTTGTGCAAGGAGACCGCCGTGGTCGTGCCGCTCGCGCTCGCTGTGTTGCGCCTGGCTCAGGCATGGAAGACTGCCTCGCCGCGCGTCGCGCACCGCTTGCGCGAGAGCGCGTGGCTGGCGGCAACAAGCCTGCCGCTGGCTGGCTGGTACGCATGGCACTATGCCAGAACGGGCTTTCTCTTCGGCAATCCCGAGTTTCTGCGCTACAACGCGCAGGCGACGCTTGTGCCCCTGCGTATCCTGGCGGCATTTGGGCACCGCATATTGCATCTGACGGCGCACATGAACATGTTTGTCCCGGTGCTCATCGCGCTGGCTTCCTTGCTGCTTCCCGTGCGGCAGGAGGCAGAATCGATCTCTCGCCCCGGCATCCATCCGGGCGCGCTGCGCAGTATCTTTTACCTGCTTCTCGTAAATGCGCTGCTCTTTAGTGTCATCGGGGGAGCGTTGCTCACGCGCTATTTGCTGCCCCTGTATCCACTGGTGCTGCTCCTTGCCGTCTCAACCATCTACCGGCATGCTCCTTATTGGCAGGCATTTGTGACGCTCTCCGGCATTGCATTTATCGCGGGTTTGTTTGTCAATCCACCGTATGGCTTTGCACCGGAAGACAATCTCGAGTACGCACGCATCACGCGGATGGAGCTGGCAGGAATTGCTCAACTCCGTTCGCGCTATCCGGGTGCGACCGTCCTCTCAGCCTGGCCTATGACCGACGAACTGACGCGGCCCGAGCTGGGTTACGTGAAGACGCCGTATCCTGTATTTCCTATCGAGGACTTTTCGGCGGCGCAGATTGCACGCGCTGCGGCCGTGCCCGAAAAATACTCGGCGGCGCTGGTGTTTTCAACCAAGTACGATCCGCCCTCCCCACTCTTCAGCCTGGGCGCCGAAAGCAAGGCGCTCGACCAGCGCTACTTTGGCCTGCACAACGACCTGAAACCGGAGGCGATTGCCGGCCAACTGGGCGGCAAACTGGTGTGGGAGAGCCAGGACCAGGGAATGTGGGTTGCGTTGATCCGGTTCAACCGGCAGTTTGAAGCGAGCTTGCGATAGTCCGACGGCGCGTCGCGATGCGAAGCGCAGCCTTGCCCGAACCCCTATAATCAGCCTTGTTGTGCATTCTTATTTCTCATTTCGCGCAGGTTCGTGCAAGCTTGGCGGGTTGACCGCCAGCCTGTTGTTTCTGCTGATGTTTGGAGCCGGCCCTGTGGCGCGTGGACAGGTGGGCGCGCCGGGCAGCGAGAATGTTTCCGTAGCAGAACGCGGGCGGATTCTCCTGGTCCTTCCATTTGACAACCGCACGACCAACCCCAGCCTGGACTGGATTCGCGAAGCGGCGCCGTCGCTTTTGAGCAGCCGGTTTGCTTCGGCAGGTTTCTCGCCAATGAGCCGGGCAGACCGCATGTACGCGCTCGACCATCTGGGCCTGCCGGAGGGGTTTCAGCCGTCGCGGGCCAGCGCATTGAAGCTGGCGCAGACGCTGGACGCCGATTCCATCATAGTCGGCAGCTACATTACAGACGGGACCGACCTGGTGGCGGAGGCGCGCGTGGTAGACGTACCGCATCTGCGCATGGGCCTGCCGGTGACTTCGCGCGGTGCAATGCACGACCTGATCGACGTCTTCGACAGCCTCGCCTGGCAGTTGACGCGCCAGCTTGATCCGCAGTTCAGCGGGAACGAAGAGACATTTGTGGCTGCGGGTAAGGGGATTCGCCTGGATGCCTTCGAGCAATACATTCGCGGGATTACGGAGCAGGATCAGGCGGAGCGGCTGCGGCACCTGAATCAAGCGGTGGCGCTGAGTCCGGATTTCAGCCAGGCCTGGATGGCTCTGGGACGCGAAGACTATAACGGGCAGCAGTACGAGGAGGCCGCGAAAGCCTTCGAAAGGGTAGTCGGCGCGAACGATCCGGATATGCTGGAGGCCGGCTTCTACCGCGGATTGTCGCTGCTGTTCTCAGGGAACTATGCGCAGGCGCAGTTAGCGTTTGGCAATGTGGCGCGGGTGTTGCCGCTGGCCGAGGTGGTGAACAATGAGGGCGTAGCCGTCAGCCGTCAGGGGCATGATGGCAGCCCGCTGTTTCTTCAGGCGGTCTCAGCGGACAACAACAATGCCGATTATCACTTCAATCTGGGTGTGAGCCTCATGCGTCACGGGGCAACAAGTCAGGCGATAACCGAAATGACGCAAAGCCTGAAACTGCGGCCCAACGATAGCGAAGCGCAATCGCTACTGAAAGCCTGGAAAACGCCGGCTGCGACACCCGCGCCATCTACGGCGTTGGCCGGCACGGACCAGACCGCGGAGGAAGATGCGAAGCCGGACCCCCTTGAGCGCATTGTACGTACCTTTGACGCGATGGCCTTTCGACAAGCAGCAGTGATGATGGACCAGATGGAGGCAGCGCATCTGGCTGCGCTAACTCCGCATGAGCGGGCTGTGAAGCTGGCCGGGCAGGCAACAGACTACCTGAATCGCGGGCTGATTCTGGAGGCCGAGCGATTGTATCAATCCGCTGAAGCCGCTGACGGGTCACTCTCTGAAGCGCATCTCGGACTTGCCCAGGTGCGCATGCGCACAGGCGACCTGGCGGCGGCGCGTAAGGAAGTCAGCGAGGCGTTGCAACTTGACCCGGGAAGCAAAGCGGCGCAGGATTTGAACCGCCGGCTTGAGACACAAGCGGGGCAGAGGTAGTAGCACCTGATTGAGGGGCAAGCCATGCAGCAGGGAATCGGGCAATGGCGCAGGAACGCGGCGAGCGGGTTGGCCGTGTGTGGACTATTGCTGGCAATGGCGGCGGCTGGCGCGCAACAACCGATAGTGGAGAAGCTCGTTCTCGATGACACCATCCAACCGGTGAGTGCCGGGATGCTGGAGCGGGCCATTGCGCAGGCTAGCGCCAATGGAGCAGCGGCGCTGCTCGTGGAACTGGACACACCCGGCGGGATGCTGGAGTCGACGCGCGCGATGGCGGGCTCGATTCTCGGCTCGCGTGTGCCGGTGATTGTCTACGTGGCACCGGCCGGCGCGCGGGCCGGGTCTGCGGGATTCTTTCTGATGGAGGCTGCCGACATAGCGGCGATGGCTCCTGGGACGAATGCGGGCGCGGCGCATCCGGTGATGGAATTCGGCGGAAAGCCGGACGAGACGATGAACGAAAAGATCGTGAACGACACGCAGGCCTTTCTGCGTTCCTATGTGACCAGGCGCAATCGCAACGCCGAGGCGGCCGCGGCTGCGGTGCAGTCATCGCATTCTTACACGGCCGAAGAGGCTCTGGAGCAGCACCTGATTGACCTGACGGCGACCAGCGACACGCAGTTGCTGGCCGCGCTGGATGGGCGCGAAATTACGCGCCTGGATGGCTCGAAGCTGACCCTGCATCTGGCCAATGCGCGGGTTGAGCTGGTGAAGCCGACCCTGCGCGAGGATTTGCTGGGCTGGCTGGTGGACCCCAATATCGCACTGCTGCTGTTGGTGGCGGGGGGACTGCTGATCTATCTGGAGTTCAATACGCCAGGAACGATTGTGCCGGGCACGTTGGGCACGTTGATGGTCCTGCTGGCGATCTTTGGGTTAAACCTCCTGCCGATTCGTTACACGGCGGTGCTGCTGCTGGTGGCTGCCATGGTGCTGATGGTGCTTGAGGCCAAGTTTGGCGGCCATGGCGCGCTGGCCATTGCCGGAATCGTCTGCCTGACCTTTGGCACGCTCACGCTGGTGGCCGCCCCGGTGCCTGAGATGGGCGTGAACCCATGGGTGGCGATCGGGGTGAGCGCCGGATTTGGCGGAATCACTGTGCTTCTGGTGCGATTAGCGGTGCGGGCCCGGCATCTGAAGGCGCAACTGGGAGCTGATGCGCTGATTGGCAAAATGGCCTCGGCCATGGAAGCGCTCACACCGGAGGGCCATGTGCTTGTCGAGGGCGAGATATGGCGCGCCGTAGCGAGTGAGCCCGTCGCAGCGGGAACGCCGCTGCGCGTGGTGGGGCATGAGCAGTATCTTTTGCGGGTATCGCCCGCGGATTCATCGCGCGCGCCGGAGCAGCCTGCGTAGCCAGTTTCATCCTGCGGTCTGGAGTACAATCCGTCCTGAGTGAGGAAAGACCCATGTCCGATTTGCCAATTCCGATTCTTGTTGTTGTCGCCATTGTGGTTCTCTACCTGATTAACTCCATCAAGATCCTGCGCGAGTATGAGCGCGGAGTCATCTTTCGCCTGGGTCGCGCCTTGCCCGTGCCTAAAGGGCCGGGCATCATCCTGGTCTTTCGACCTCTTGATCAGATCATCCGCATCACGCTGCGCCAGCAAGTGCTGGAGGTACCGGCACAGGACGTGATTACCCGCGACAACGTGACCCTGAAGGTGAATGCCGTGGTCACGCTGTATGTGGTGAACCCAAACGATGCGGCCATCAAAGTGGAGAACTACGTATACCAAACCTCGCAGTTTGCGCAGACCACGCTGCGTTCTGTGCTAGGCGAGGTGGAGTTGGACACAGTTCTCAGCCATCGCGACCAGCTCAACCTTAGAATTCAGTCGATCATCGACCAGAGGACAGAGCCGTTCGGGGTCAAGGTGATATCGGTTGAAGTGAAGCAGGTGGACCTGCCCGAGCAGATGTTGCGCGCCATGGCCAAGCAGGCCGAGGCGGAGCGCGAAAAGCGGTCGAAGATCATTCATGCGGAAGGCGAGTTCAATGCGGCGCAAAAGCTGGTGGATGCCGCTGCCTTGATGGCCACGCAGCCGATGACCCTGCAACTGCGGTACCTGCAGACGCTGTCCGACATTGGTGTGGAGAAGAATACAACGGTGGTCTTCCCGCTGCCGCTGGAGTTGCTGTCGTTGTTGAACAAGGTGAGCCTTTCAGCCCCGGGAACGGCGGAAAAGCCCTGAGCACAGGTGCGGATCAAGCTGGGATAGCGCGCCGAAAATGCTCCTGGGTGCGGTGGTTGCCCTGTTCTGAAACGATCGGACTGAGGGCGGTGGAGGTGTATGCGTCGAGGGATGGGCGGCGACGAGTTTGAGACGGTAGAAGCGCAGCCGGAGCGGGAAATCACGGTTGGCACCGCGATGCTGGTTGTGATCGGCTGCGGCGTAGTGCTGCTTTGCGGGCTTTGTTTCTGGATCGGATTGGCAGCCGGCCGGCACGGCGCAACGACGCCGAGGACTGCGGCGGCGCAATCCGTTGAGGGCCTTGCCGCTCAGGAACCGGCGGCCAGCTCGTTGGCCAAGCCCCAGGCCGCCGGGCTGGTGCCGGAGCGATCGGCGGAGCCGGCGGTTCCGGAGGCGGCGCAACCCTTTGGCGGCGTGCAGACCGCAAGCGATCATGCACTCACGTCGTATGCGCCTGCGGAAGGCGGCAGCGCCACGGCTTCGGCGCAGGTAAGGCCGGCCCTTCCGCAGGATGGACGGACCGCCGTTCCGACATCGGAGACAGACATAGCTGCGGTGCAGCCAGCTCTCCAGCAGACCGCCGGTGTCATGGTGCAGGTGGCGGCGCTCTCAAAAGTTGAGGATGCCAGAGTGTTGGTGAACGCACTTCGACAGCGCGGTTATGCGGCGGTAGCTCACCGTGAGCCTGTCGATGGATTGATTCACGTCCGGGTCGGGCCATTTGCGAATCGCACCGAGGCGCAATCAATGAGCCAGCGGCTTGAGGGCGACGGCTACAACGCTGAAGTGCAGCAGTAAAGCGCGCGCTGCTAAGTCCGCATCCTCTCCGGCAGGCCGGACGCAATGGCGGCCCGCACGGCCTTCATCAGCTCATCCCGCGTAGCAAAGTCGCCTGGATAGATAGGCGGATGAAAGATGATGTGCGCAGTGGATGGGCGGATGCGCAGGCTGCCCTTGGCCATCATGGTTTCCGTCCCGTAGATCGAAACGGGAATGCACGGCGCGCCTGTCTCCATGGCCAGATAGAACGGGCCTTTCTTAAAAGGCAACAGGCGTCCGTCATGGGACCGCGTGCCCTCTACAAAAGTTGTGATGTGCAGGCCCTTCGCGAGCACGCGTTGTGCTGCGCGCACGCTCTCAATGGCGCTGTCGACGCGGCCGGCACGATCGACGGGAACAAATTCGCCCAGCTTCAGTCCATAGCCCAGGATAGGGATCTTCATCAGCGATCGCTTGAGAAAGGCGGCAGTGCGGCCTGGAATCTGCGGAAGCAACGCGGGTGGATCGAGATTCGAGACATGGTTGGCCATGAAAATGCAGGCCGTATCAGGCGGCACAGAGTCGCGCCCCATCACCTCAACGCGAATGCCGCCCATGCGGAAGCTGGCGCGGACGATGCGTTGCGCGGCGTTGTAGAGGGGCGTGGCGTTGCCGGTGAGCATGGCCCATGGAATGAAGACGAGCGCCGCGGGAAGGCTGAGTGTGACGATCGTGACCAGCATGACGAGCGAGGTGATCATGTGCGACTCCGCAGGCGCGTCGGCAGCTTTTCATAGATGCCGTCGAAGCCGCCGTTGGAGAGGATGGCTACAACGTCGCCGGATTCGAGTTGAGGTATAAGCGCGTCGACAATAGCTTCCGCATCAGGTTGCAATGCGGCAGGAGTTCCAGTGGCATTCAGCGTCTTCACGACATCTTCCGGGTGCAGGCGCTCGGCGTCGGGGATGCGCTGCTGCTGGTAGACTCCGGCGAGAATGACGCGGTCGGCAAGGCGCAGGCTTTCGATGAGGTCGGCTTCGAGCACCTTGCGTCGCAGCGTATTGGAGCGCGGTTCCAGCACGGCCCAAAGTCGACCGTTCGGATAAACCGAGCGCAGCGCGCGCAGGGTTTCGCGGATGGCCGTAGGGTGGTGTGCGAAGTCGTCGATGATGGTGATGCCGTCGATCTGTGCACGCACCTCCAGGCGGCGCTTAACGCTCTTGAAGCTGGCAATCGCCTGCTGAATGGCGGCTGGTCCGATGCCTTGCCCTGCAGCCAGCGCAGCAGCGGCAGTAGCGTTGAGCGCGTTGTGCTCGCCGGCCAGTCGCATTGCAAGCTCGGACCAGAGTTCGCCATGGTGCCAGACCTCCCAACGGGTCAGGCCGTCTTGATGGCGTAAATTGCGGATCTGCCAATCGGCCTCGGCGGTGAAGCCGTAGCGTTGCACGGGGCAAAACGCGCGCGCAACGCACTCAGAGACGTTTGCGCTACCGTCGTAGGCAACGATAATGCCGCGGCGGGGCACGAGATTCACGAGGCGCTTGAAGGCGGTCATTACCGCTTCAAGATCGGCGTAGATGTCGGCGTGGTCGAACTCCACGTGGGTGAGGATGAGTGCGTCAGGAAAGTAGTGGAGGAACTTGGGGCCCTTATCGAAGAAGGCTGTATCGTACTCATCGCCCTCTACGATAAAAGTGCGCGTGGCCCGAAGTTGAAAGCTCGAACCAAAGTTCTCGGCAACGCCTCCGATAAGAAAGGACGGCTCCAGCGAAGGGTTTTCGTGCGCAGCGGTTTGATATATCCAGGCCAACATGCTTGTCGTTGTGGTCTTGCCGTGGGTGCCGGCGACAACCAGCGTCTCCCTTCCGGTGAGGAACTCGTCGCGCAGGAGACCGGCCATCGAGGTGAAGGGAATGCGCTGGTCGAGGATATGCTCGATTTCAGGATTGCCGCGCGAGAGCGCGTTGCCGATGACGACGAGATCCGGCGCAGGGTCGAGATTGGCTTCAGCGTAGGGTTCGAGCACCGGAATGCCGAGCGAACTCAGCAGGTCGCTCATGGGCGGATAGGCTGCCTTGTCAGAGCCGGTGATGCGATGGCCCTGCAACTGAAGCAAGCCTGCGAGAGAGGCCATTGCGGTACCGCAGATGCCGGTGAGGTGAATGTGACGGGGAGTGCGCGTCATCGCGTCACCGCCGGTTGCAGCATGTGAAGTTGCGGCTCCGCTGCACTTAGCATCAACTCGGCATCAACACCGAAGGTGAGTGTGACGTTCTGGCGCGAGACGTGTCCGCTGCGCAGTCCGATAGCAATGGGGATGTCGAAGTCCTGGAACGCGTGCAATAGAACCTCATCGAGCAGTTGCTGTGGCGCGCCGGCGGATGTGCAGTCGAGCATCTCGCCGAAGACGATGCCACTCACTCCCTCCAGCTTGCCCGCGTGCCTGAGTTGCCACAACATGCGATCAATCTGATACGGCTTGGCCCCGGTGTCCTCCAGGAAGAGCAGCTTGCCCTCGGTGCGTGGCTCCCAAGGCGTGCCGAGCAAGGAGACGATCATGCTGAGGCAGCCGCCGTAGAGCGTCCCCTTTGCAGTTCCGGGCATGAGCGGACGCAGGCCTTCTTCCTTGCCCACAGCGTAGGGGCTGCCGCTGAGGACCGCATGAAAGCTGGGTAGATGGACACCATCTTCCAAATAGAAGTCAGCGGCGACCATGGGTCCATGAAAAGCCGGCAGGCCGATCTGGTCGAGAAGATGAAGCTGGATTCCAGTCAGATCGCTGTAAGCGAAGAAGGGCTTGGGGTGGTTGCGGATGACGGTCAGGTCGAGGTTACCGAGCAGATAATTTGACCCGTATCCACCGCGCACACATGCCACGATGCTGGCTTCGGGATCAGCGAAGGCAGAGTGCAGATCGGCCAATCGCTCCTTCGGCGAGCCCGCGAAGAACAGCGGTCCCCGGGTCTGCGTGTGCGTGCCGATCTGGGGATTGAAGCCGAGTGTGCGCAGGCGCCCCACGCCGCGTTCCATTCGCTCGGCGGAGGCAAAGGATGCGGGTGAGATGACCCGGATGCCCGCGCCGGTGGCGACTGGGGCGACGGGAAGAAGATGCGCCGGCGCGGCCATCACGACCACGCCTCGCCGCGCGCTATCAGCGAGGCGGGACCGGTGAGATGAAGCTCGGTCCCGGGACCTCTCCACGCGACGGTCTGTGGCCCGCCGGGAGCAATGACAGTGAGTGGCGATGTGCAGTGGTGCAACGAAAGCATCGCAGCAGCACTCGCCGAGCTGCCCGTGCCTGACGATGTGGTGGGGCCAACGCCGCGCTCGAAGATGCGGATTTGAATTTCCTTCGTGTTGCGGATGCACACGAACTCAACGTTGGTCTGATGCGGGAAATCGGCATGTGTGCAGATCTCCGCCCCAATACTCTGCCACGGCCTGCCTTCGACGGAAAAGTCCGCGCTGTCCACGACAATAACAAAGTGTGGGTTGCCAGTGGAGACCTCCGTGCCGGAGATCTGCATGCCGCCGGCCAGCTTGACGATCTTCGATCCAATCGCGGGAACGCCCATGCCTGTGGTGACTTCAACGGAGTAGCCATTGGCTGCGCTGACCGCGTTTACCTTGCAAATACGCATCCCTGCATCGGTTTCAATGTGCAGCGCATCTCCGGGCCCGGAGTCGAGAGCAGCAGCCATCCAAGCGGCGACGCAGCGCGTACCGTTCCCGCTGATTTCTGCGATGGAGCCGTCGGCGTTGTGCAGGCGGATGCGCCCGGAGGCGGGCCCGGGGTTTCCCTTATTGATCCATGCGAAGAACTCGATGCCATCGGCGCCGATGCCGGTATTGCGCGCGCACAGGCGCTGCGTGAGCGCTGCCCAGTCGTGGCCGGATGCTGCGTCTTCCATGATAATCAGAAAGTCATTGCCGCAGGCGTGTGCCTTGGTAAAAGAAATCAATCTTCCTCCGGGTCGTGAAAATTCAGCAGGGCTTCAATCGCCGGCTCGGCGGTGAGTTGCTTGTACAGCCGCTCGTGCTGACGCTTGGTGGCGGTGAGTGTAAAGCTCAAACGCTGCAGCTCGCCGATGGCGTCGCGGTCGACGGAAGAAAGGCGCTCACCGGCCCTGTCCATGGCTCCCAGAATGGACTGGAGCATAGCGGTCTGGTCGCGCCCTCGCGCCTCGTAGACGAGAGAGAAAATTTTGATGCTGGCGCGGCGCTCAAGGAAGCCGACGACCTGGAGCGCCACGATTACGATGGCCGTAGCCACGGCGGCAGCAGGCAGCAGACCGGCGCCGCAGGCCATGCCGATGGAGGCAACAACGAAGACGCTGGCGGCGCTGGTGAGCCCGCTGATCCGGTTGCGGTTGTGCAGGATGAGCCCGGCGCCGAGGAATCCGATGCCCTGCACAATGTTCGATGCGACGCGGCCTTTGTCTGGGTTGCTGACGCCGGCAAGGACTGCGGAAAGGAGGGTGAAAAACGCGCAGCCCATGCAGATCAGCATGTTGGTGCGTACGCCGGACGCCTTGCGCTTTATCTCGCGTTCCAGTCCGACGAGGCCGCCGAGCAGGCATGCCACAATCAGGCGGCTGAACGCGCCGTTGACAACGACAACCTGCTCGAACCAGCTGAAGTCGAAAGGTTGCGCGAACTGTACAAGGGCAATGCTCATCGGGCTTCCTTGCCCGATGCTATCACCACGCTGGCAGTTTGTTGAGGGCTGTGCATCGAGGAAACATAGATAGTGGCAGAGGGTTGGCCCGGTGCATGGTAGCGGCCTACGGCGGTCAGTCCCTCGGGATGCGCGTGGACGGCGCGATCAATCTCATCGCCATCGAAGGCGAGGACGATGGCGGCGTGCGCAGCGGGATCTGCGAGAGCGGCGCGATAGAGCTGCTTGTCGCTCTCGTTGATGGTCTGGCGCAAGGGGATGCCGGTGCACGTCACGAGATTGGGATAGACCGAGGTCTCCATGAGAATCACGCCGCCGGGGCGCGTGGAAAGCAGCCCGCGCAGGACAGGCGGAATCTCCTCAAGCAAGGGGCGGCGCGCGTCGCGGTTCTTTATGCCTTCCACGTAGGTAAGCGGCCTGTCGCGGAGCACCAGCAAGGCATTCAGAACCACCAGGCCAAACAGCAGGTTTGCCGCGTGAATGGCCCAGCGCTGCTTGAACTCGCGCACCGCGGAGAGGAAGAACTGCGCGGCGAAGCCAAGGCCCAAAGCGAAAGCCGGTAACAACTCCATGCCGTAGCGCGTGTTGTACCAGGAGTGCGGCCAGAAAACAGGAATGAAAATTGGCACGGAACCGTATGCGACCGAGTAAGCGTAAAACGGGAGTGGCAGCCAAAGCAGCAAGGCCCAATTAAAAGCTCGACGGCGCCCTGTGAGCCACGCCCACGCGGCACCCAGCACGCTGACGATCAGCAGTGCTGTACCCCACGATTCGGGCGCAGCATCCATCTCCGCGCTCTTGAGGAAATAGCGCAGCGAGACCGATGGATCGTGCCAGCCGGGATGGGGCGAGCCGCCCGGCGCAGCGGTGCGCAACTCAATGGCCTTTGCGGAATAGGGGCCGCGAGCGAAGTCGAGCCAGTCGCCGAAGAACGCAGCGTTGTAAGCGAACCATGCAAGGGGCGCGGCGACCACAGCGGCGCTGGCCAGCCAGAAGGTACGCGAGCGAAGCTCTCCGCGGCGAAGAAGTACGATGCCGATTGCCGACCATGCAAGCAGGGCGAGGACCCAGCCGTCATAGCGCGTGAAGATGGCCGCAACGAGCAGACCGGCGATAGGCCAAAGCATTCGTCTTGCCCGGGCTGGATCACTCGACAGCCGCGTACGCCACTCAACGAGAAGATCGATGAGCCAGACGAACTCGCAAAGAAATAGCGGCTCAGTCATCGCGGTGGTCTGCAGGTAAAGAAGATTTGGATTGAGCGCGAAGAAGGCAAGCGTCAGAGCAGCCGCAACGGGGTTAAGCCGGCGACGCGCCAGCCGATAGAGGCCGATGCAACTGGCAAGGTATGCCAGCATCGACGGAATTGCACCTGCGATGCCGTCGGCCCACCAGGTATATACCGCGACAAAAGGAATGAGCAGGAGGTGGGGCAGCGGCAGCCACACGGAGCCGAGTTGGGTGAGGCCGGGTCGGTGCGAGTCGATGACACGCCGGGCAATGTGCAGATGAGCAACGGCGTCGCCGTAGTTGAGCAGCGCGTGATGTTGCCAGCTCCACGTAAGCGCAGCAGCGGAGAGCGCCGCGCCAGAGCCGAATACGGCCAGCAACTCCATGCCGGAACAGACCCGGGGGGCAGACTGCTCAGTCAAGGTGCGTCAACTCGCGGAAGAGATTAAATCGATCGTCGATGTCGGCGCGCGAAAGTTGTTGAAGGCGCTCGGTGCCGAAGCGCTCCACGGTGAACGAGCCCATCACGCCGCCGTAGAACATGGCGCGACGAAAGGTGGCGGGTGTCAACTCAGGCTGTGAAGCGAGATAGCCGAAAAAGCCGCCGGCAAAGCTGTCACCCGCGCCGGTGGGGTCTACCACCTGCTCCAGCGGCAGTGCCGGCGCGCGAAAAGGCTTTGCGCCGACGCCGTTTTCCGGGGCGCGATGGAAGGCAGTAGCGCCATACTCTCCGTGCTTGACAACTAACATGCGGGGGCCCATGGCGAGCACGGCGCGCGCGGCCTGTACCAGGTTGCTGTTGTGCGCCAGCATGCGCGTCTCCGTGTCATTGATGAGCAGCACGTCCAGTCCTTTCAGCACTTCAAGAAGGGCGGGACGATGGTCCTTGATCCAGTAGTTCATCGTGTCGCCGGCAACCAGCTTCACCTGCGGCATGGACTCACGCACGCGGCGCTGCAAGACAGGGTCTATGTTGGCCAGGAACAGGAATGCCGAATCGCGATAGGCTTCGGGAATCTTGGGCTCGAAGGCGCCGAAGACGTTGAGTTCGGTTGCGTGCGTTCTGGCCTCGTTTAGATTGTCGAGGTAAGAGCCTTCCCAGAAGAAGCTCTTCCCCGAAGCGCGCTCGATGCCGCGTGTATCAATGTTGCGCGCCTGAAAAACAGATTCCTCGCCGGCGCCAAAGTCCTCGCCGACCACTGCTATTACGCGCACATCGGTGAAGTAACTGGCAGCGAGTGAGAAATAAGTGGCAGCGCCGCCCAGGCAGCGCTCGCGCCGTCCAGCAGGAGTTTCAATGGAGTCAAAGGCTACGCTGCCGACGACGGTAATGGACATGAATCTTCCTCTCTAACTCGAAGTTATCAAAAAATACCCGTAATACTGTTACCAGCCGAGATACTTGCCGAAGAGCAGTGTGAGCCTTTCCTTGGTCGCGGCCGGGATGACGTCGGGTTGAGTGAGAACTGCAAACTTTGCGGCAGAGGCGCAGGCACAGGCGCGCTCGGTGGGCATCGCTGCCACTGCGGACTTGACGACTTTGGCGGCGTTTTCCGCGTTGTGGTGGAGGACGGCGACAATCTCCTCGATGGTGACCGAGTCGTGGCCTTCGCGCCAGCAATCGTAGTCTGTGACCATCGCGACGGTGGCGTAGCATATCTCGGCCTCGCGCGCCAGCTTGGCCTCCTGCAGGTTGGTCATGCCGATGACGTCCGCTCCCCAGCTTCGATAGAGGTGGGACTCCGCTTTGGTGGAGAACTGCGGGCCTTCCATGCAGACGTAGGTACCGCCCAGTTTGCCCACGACGCCTGCGGCCGCGCAGGCTTTTGCGGCTGTCTTGGCCACGGTTGCACAAACCGGATCGCCAAAAGCCACGTGTCCAACGATGCCATCGCCGAAGAAGGTGGAGGTGCGATGAAACGTGCGATCGATGAACTGGTCGGGGACCACAAAGTCGGTGGGCTTGTGCTCTTCTTTGAGTGAGCCGACGGCCGAGACGGAGAGGATGCGCTCGACGCCAAGCATTTTGAACGCATAAATGTTAGCGCGGAAGTTCAGCTCCGAGGGCAGGATTCGATGGCCGCGTCCATGACGCGCAAGGAAGGCCACCTTCCGCCCCTCCAAATCGCCGAGCACAAACGGGTCAGATGGCGCGCCGAAGGGCGTCTCAATGCGCTCTTCACAGACGTTGGTGAATCCGGGCATGGAATACAGTCCACTGCCGCCGATGATGCCGATCTCTGCCTGAGACAATGCCTGCTCCTTGGTTACGGGCTAGCGCCAGCGCGCTGGAAATGGACTGCAAACACTCCAGTATAAGGGCTCGCCGGGGAATCAAACAGCGACCAGAGCGGTTACATCTTGGGAATCACGAGAATGGTGATCGACTGTGCGGGAAAGGTCGTTTTAAGGACGCTGGTTGTGCTTCCTGCTGCGGGTCCCGTCACGGTCAGGTCCGGCTGCGCGACGATGGCGGATAGATTGGCATTGCTGTAGAGCCATACCTTTGCCGCGCCGTTCGGTGTGAGGTTTTCAAGCGAGATCGCCGACGTCAAGTCGCCGTATGTCTTATTGATGACAATGACTGTGAGAGAGTTGTCGGCAGTGCGAAGCGCACCGTATACGGATAGCTTGCTCTGGTCGCTGCTGGTGGATGCAAGGGCAGTGTCGCCAAAGGTGGAGCCTGCGGCGTCATAGTTGCGGAACGCTTCAAATGCCATCAGTCCAGGGGCTTGTTTCACCGGATCGGGTGGGCCCCAGAGTGTGCCCAGGTCCAGGCCCTCACGCCCGAAGATCCCAAGAATGTCGGCCTGAGCGAGCGCACCGTTGATGGACTCCTGGCCGCCCCAGTTATACTCCGTGATGGCGAGCTTGGTGCCAGGATAATCGGCGTCCACCCACTTGTGCATCATGGGGATCACCTCAGGCGCCTGCAGCGGTATAGAGCAGTTAGCGGTGTAGTTTGAGTCTGTGCTGTAGTTAGGCTGCGGGTAACTAGGGTCGGTATAAGTTGGATCCCAGAAGACGCGCGTCGAGTTAAGCCGTGCCTGCTGGGTGGTCGTGTCACCCGCGGCGGCGAAGCCAAGGTTATCCGCGGCAAAGTAGGTGTGCAGGTCGACGTAATCCAAAAGTCGGGTGTTGTTCTTTGCCTGGTAAGCAGCGAACTGCTGGAGGTAATACTCGATGAATGGGACGCCGTTATGGGCCTGACGATCGACGGGATTGCTCCACGGCTCATAGCATGGGCCCGAGCCCCATCCGGACTCGACATCCTTCTTGGAGTAGAAGTAGTTCCACCAGTAGTCCACCACGGGCCCGCTGACCTCGGCGGTAGGATCGGCCGTCTTGATGGCCTGGGCCGTTGCGATTCCGTTGCTTGTGACTTCATCGTAAGTGAAAGGCGAGGGATGCACGTCACGGTGAACTGCGTCCCACCAACTCGGCTCATTGTCCAGGTCGTAGATAGCAACGCCGCCGTTGGTCGCCGCGCCAAACCTACTTACAAGATATGTTATCCAGTTGCTCGCCCAGGAGGGGCCGACGGCATTGCTTGTTACGTTGGGATCGTTGCCAGTGACCGGGCAGCCATTGGGGCTAGAGCAGCCGTTCACGCCCTGGGGATCGAGGCCGTCTCCGCAACTGCGTGAGACATCAACAGCCTGCTGGCTGGGATAAGTGGCAAGCGGAAAGCTGCACGAGGTTGTATCTTTTGCGACCCATCCATTTACCGGAACCGTGCCGAGAGTCTTCACCCCGAGCGAGTTATCGCTTGCGACAAGATCGTTGAAATTGCCGGTTGGTCCGACGTCGTAGGAGCCCTGCTGATTCTCAAAGTAATAGTCACTCGCAGAGTTAGTTGCATTGAGCAGGTAGTTATAGCGCGAAGTGTTATTGCCGCCCCAGCGCGCGATTGCGATATTGGCGGCTTTCGCGGTCGAAGGGGCAAGCGCATAGGCGTTCATGCCGTAGATGTAAGGACTGATGGCGTGCGTCCGGTTGCCCGCATCCACAGTCAGAGTTGGCCCTGCGGTGGCGGCGGGAGAGGCTAATGTCACAGTTGCGCCTCCGGATTGGGTTGTGTCCTGGGTGCTGGTTGCCATGACGGTCACGGTGCCGGAGGCTGGCACAGGGTAGGGTGTAGTGTAAAGTCCGTTTCCATCGATGTCGCCGGGACTCAGTGCGCTGCCTGGCGTAGGCAGGACGGACCATGTGACGGTGCTGACAAAGCTGCCCGTGCCCGTAACATTTGCGGAGAACTGGAGTGTGCTTCCGACGATCGCTGTGGCAGGGTTGGGGACGACCGTGACGGAGGTGATCGTGGATCCAGCAGGCGCGGTGTAGCCGGCGGTCACAGTGGCATTAGCGTTCATGGTGACGGTGCACGTTACCGTGCGAGTCGCGCCGCATCCGGACCAGGAAGAGAATTTGTTGCTGCCGGCGGAAGCAGGAGCCGTAAGAGTGACTGTCACGCCGGAATCGTACGTGTGTGTGAAGCTGGTGGTGCCGCTTGCGGCCTGGTTCGCGTCCGCGGGCGAGATTGTGATGGAGACGCCATTGGAAGGGTTAGAGGAGTTGACGGTGAGCGTGAATGTGGTGGGCGAGGAAGATGCGGAGGTGCCGCCGCTGCTTCCGCCACAGGCGGCGATGAAGATACAGGTTGCGCACGCAACCTGGCACGCCAGCCTGAAAGAATGCTGCCAGGCGCAATGGCCCATTTCTGTTTCACTCCGGTGTCTAAAGCAGCATGGAGAGCAAGTCAACGCTCTCATCCTCGCAGTCTCATATTGCTTGAATTTGTGCAATTGTACTGCGCGCCCGGGCTGCGTCGCTCGTCAACCCTGCGCGGAGAACGCATTGCGTTGATGTGCCGCGGGATTAACCGACTCCCGAATGGACCATCCCGCTATCAGAAGGCTTGGCGCCAGCGTCGGTGCGGCGTCGCCAAGCGCAGCGAGCGTAGTGTGGTGAATCTGTTGATCCGGCTGTGCGGCTCGCGAAACGATGGCGCAGGGTAAGTCGCCGGGAAGGCCCTCCTGCATCCATTGGAGCGCGAGGAGCTTCAGATCGCGACCCGGCATGTAGACCACGCGGGTTGCGTCCTCCCGCTCTGGCAGCGGTGCATGATTGTGCGACTGTGCGTGATGGCCGGTGGAAAAGATGACGCTGGAGGCGCTGTTGCGGCTGGTGAGCGAGCAACCGACAGCAGCCGCCGCGGCGAATGCGGCCGTGATGCCGGGAACGACCTCGTACGGAATATCGGCATCGGTCAGCGCGGCCATCTCTTCTGCAGCGCGGCCAAAGAGCAGGGGATCGCCGCTCTTCAGACGCACCACAGTCCGACCTGCGCGCGCGTTCTCGATCATGAGCGCTTGGATCTCTTCCTGGGTGATGCTCTTCAAGCCGCAGCGCTTGCCTACGTTGACAATCTCCGCATACGGCGGGGCGATATCGAGAATTGGCTGGGCCACTAGGTCGTCGTGGAGGATGACCTGCGCGGCGCGGAGGACTCGTGTCGCCTTCACGGTGAGCAGGTCAGGATCGCCCGGGCCCGCACCCACCAGGTAGACCTTGCACGCCTCGCCGGCAGGCGGGGCCGCAAGTGCGCGGGAGGGACAAGAGGCCGACTCGCACAGCGGCCGCTGCGCCAGTTGATGCAAAAGCAGCTTGCGCGCATCGCCGCGCGGATGTGTTGCGAGTACTTCGCGGCGAAGCTCGCCGAGTCCGCTGAGCCATGGGCCAAGATCTTGCGGCAGCTGCTCGTCGATTTCGCGGCGCAGACGCTGGGCGAGCGCAGGGCTCTCGCCTGCTGTGGAGATGGCGATCTGCAGATCGCCGCGGCGGACAACCGAGCCAAAATAGAAATCGCAGTTGGGAATGTCGTCCACGCTGTTGCATGGGATATTGCGTTCGACCGCGGCGCGATAGACCGCGGCGTTGACTTCGGGCTTGTCCGCTGCGGTGATAACGATGAAATTGCCCTCAACGTCAGCGGCGGCAAACTCGCGTTGGACCCACTTGAGTTTGCCCGCTGCGGCCAGTTCGCGCACCCCCGGTTTTGCGGCCGGCGCAATTACGCGAAGGTGCACGCCGGTCTTCAGCAGACTGCCAATCTTTTCAAGCGCGACGTTTCCGGCGCCAACCAGCAGCGCGGGCCGGCCTTCCAGCTTCAGAAAGATGGGCAGCAGGCTCATAGTGGCTCCTTAATCGGCTACAGCGTACGGCACGGTGCCAGTGGGTAAATCGCGCTCGACGGCATCAAGGACTTCGCCGGCAAGAAGCGCGCGCAATTCTTCGTCGGTGTGCCGCAGAAACCAGACACGTAGATTCTCATCCCGCTTGCGACTGGCCAGGTACTGCCGCAGCAGCCGCTCGATGGATTCCGGCACCATCGATGCAGGGCAGCGATAGCCCACGGTCCGTGCAATCGCGGAGTGCTTGCCCACCGCGCCACCCAGGCAGAAGTAGTACGCATCGACCATCTTGCCGTCGTGCTTGATCTTCTTGCCCTCCATGCCAATGTCCGCGATCCAATGCTGACCGCAACCATTCGAGCAGCCCGTTACGTGCAGGCGCAGCAATTGATCGAATTCCGGCAACCGATCCCCAAGCTCTTCCACCAGCCAGCGCGTAAAGCCCTTCGTTTCGGTGATGGCCAGCTTGCAAAACTCCGTGCCCGTGCATGCGATGGCACCGCGAAAGAAGGACGATCCCTCGACGTGAAGACCTATCTTGCCGAGTTCGCGCGTCAGCTCCGTAGCCTTTTCTGTGGGAACGTCGATGAAGAGGAGGTTCTGTGAAACAGTGGCTCGCAATTGACCGCTGCCATAGCGCTCTGCCAGCTCCGCCGCGGCTTCCAGTTGATCGCCCGTCAGTCGGCCTCGAAGCACGGAAGCACCCACGTAGCTCAGGCCCGATTGCCGCTGCGGATGAATGCCAGCGTGATCCCGCAGCGTCTCATCCGGCACCTGCTCGGGCGCACCCGGCAGCAGCTTGAAGTCGAGTCGTAGCTGCAGCTCTGCCAGAAATGTCTCCGGCGTCCAGCCTTGCTTCAGAAACAGATACTTCATCCGCGCGCGATCGCGGCTCTCGCGAAGCCCTTGCTGGTCGCGGAAGATCTCAGCAACTGTGCGCACCACGCGCAGCGCCTGGTCGGGCAGGATAAATGCATCAATGCGAATCGCAAGGTGTGGCTCTTTCGACAATCCGCCGCCCACCCGCAGCGAGTAGCCCACCTGTCCGTTCTGTACCACCGGCGTGAGTGCGACGTCATTGATCTCGGGGTAATTGCACCAGGTCGGGCAGCCGGTGATAGAAATCTTGAACTTGCGCGGCAGGTTCACAAACTCGGGATTGGCTGTGAGCAGATGCGCCACCTCGGTAGCCAGCGGACCGGAGTCGATCAGTTCCTCCGCGTCGATGCCGGCCAGCGGGCATCCGGTTACGTTGCGGACCACATCGCCGCAGGCGCCTTTGGGCGAAAGCCCAATCGCGCTGAGTGCGTCCACAACCTCAGGCAGTGACTCGATCGTGAGCCAGTGCAATTGGATGTTCTGCCGCACCGTGATATCCGCCAGGTTGCGCGCGTACTTGCGCGTGAGGTCGGCGATGACATGAAGCTGATGGGCCGAGAGGATGCCGTTGGGAATGCCGATCCGCATCATGAAATAGTCCGAAGCCAGCCCCTCGCCGCCCTTCCCCCCGGTGGCGCCTACGCCATCGCCCTGTGTGTAGACACCCCACCACTTGAAGTACATGGATGCCCACTCCGGCACTACGCTGGCGCGTCCCGCGCGAGCAAACGCGCGTACTTCTTCAAATGTTTCCCATGGGTTCTTGGCGAGTTTCAGGCGTTCCGCGCGTTGCGCTTTGGTCTCTTTCACGGCAGCAGCTTCACTCATATTTCCTCTTTGTCTCGACCGATCAGAAAATTGTCTGAAAAATAGAAATCCCGCGGCAGCTTAGTCTGCGACGCGGGCAATGAGAAACCTTGGAAGATGGTACAAACTTGCAGACCCAGGTCACCTGTGCGCGCGTGGCGGCATACAGAGGCGACAACAGGAGAGAGCTTGCATGTCAAAAATTCTCGCAGGGTGCGCCATAAAATGCAACAGGATTCTTTCTATCCTTCATGCGGCCGGTCTCGATTTGCCGTTGTGCAACCGGATCATCTCCTTTGCATGCAGTCAGCTAGAAGATTGCTGCGATCCTCTCGCGCGTCCTGGATTCTTATC
>JAKBHH010000140.1 GCA_021836865.1 Acidobacteriota bacterium | reverse complement strand
CGGCGATCGTGGGCGCCTCTCCAAAGGGAAACTCGACGGTGAGGCGCAGGAGAAGATGCGCGCCAGAGAGGCGCAGCTTGTGCTCGCCCACCTCAGTGAACAGGCGCGCGCCATCGCCGAGGATGACGGGCACACTGCTGACCGGATACCAGACGACGTTGCCAAAGCCGCGCAATCCTGTAAATGGAACCGAGATCTCATCCCAGTCCGAACGAGCGGCGACGTCTTGCGGGGTGCCGAGCGCGACGAGACGCTGGGCCGAAGGAGCGATGACGCCGGAGTATGTGACGTCGAGGCGCACTGTTTTGCCGGGCGCGAGCGGCGCGGCGAGCGGCACAGCGGCCTCGTGGAGCTGGCCGGTGTGATCGGTGTCAGAGTTGAGGGTAGACACGGCGACGGAGATGTCCTTGCCGTCGATGCGCACGCGCTCCCAGTTGAGCGCGGAAGAGATTTGCAGCGGAATGCGGGTGAGCGGCGCGGGGCCGTCATTGCGCACGGTGAGGAGCGCGCGCGCATCCAGGCGGCGTGCGGCTGTGCGCAGATGCACGTCGAGGTCCATGGCGGTAAAGGTGATGGCGCGGCGGTCGGAGTCTTCTGCAGTGGGTTCGCTGGCCATGCGAATCGCGGGGGCCTTTGCGGCTGGCGCTGCCTGCGAGGTGGTGTCGCCATTTTCATCGAGGGAGCGTGAAAAGATGACCTGTCCGCCGGACGACTGTTTCTGCTGCGGCTGTTGCGCGGCGCTGGATTGCGGCGTTGGGGCTGCATTCTGCGCGGCGCACGAGAGCGCCGCCAGGAGCGCCGCGCGCGTGGAGACGAGCGCGACCTGCCTGACGATTGAAAACTTCATGAACCGAGGCCTTTCTGCTGCTTTGGTTTGGACGCTGAGGTTGCTGATGGGCGAGCGTGGCCACGCGCGGCGGCGCGGCGCTGGCGGGCAGCCTCGTAGAGCACGACGGCGCCGGCGGCGGAGACGTTGAGTGAGCTGACGCCGCCGGCCATGGGAATGCGCAGCAGGTGATCGCAGGTGCGGCGGACGAGGTCATGCAGACCCGCGCCTTCGCGGCCGAGGACGAGCACGCAGTCGCCGGTGAGGTCGAACTCGTCGTAGCTTTGCGTGCCCCGCTCGTCGAGGCCGATGACCCAGAGGTTGCGTTCCTTCAACTCTTCAAGGGCGCGGACGAGGTTGACGACGCGGGCGATGCGGAGATGCTCGGAGGCTCCGGCACTGGCCTTGACGGCGACGGGGCTGAGCGGGGCGGCGCGGCGCTCAGTGAGGACGATGCCATCGACGCCTGCGCCGTCGGCGACGCGAAGCAGTGCTCCGAGGTTCTGCGGGTCTTCGACACCGTCGAGCGCGAGGACGAGACGCGCGCGGCCGGGCGCAAGCGGTGTGAAGATATCTTCAATGGCGAGCATCTGCTGGGGGCGGACGAGAGCGACGATGCCCTGATGCATCGGCGTGCCGGCGATGTGGGTGAGGTGTTCGCGGGGCTCCTGACGCACGCGCAGGCCCGCGGCGCGGCAGGCGGCGACGAGCTGCGCGAGGCGGTCGTCGTGGCGCTCGCGCGCGACGAGAACGTGATCGAATTTACGCCGGCCCGCGCGCACGGCCTCTTCCACCGAGTGCACACCGTAGAGAACATCCATGCTTCAAGTGTAGAAGATGCGGGATGCGTACTGCCTAGGCCGGCGGTTCTTCGAGCAACAGAATGCGGGCAGGGTCGAGCTGTACGAGCCATGGCTGCGGCTGGGCGCTGAGCACGCGCCACTGGTCTTTGGGGATGTCGGCCTGGATGGGATGCGAGTCGGCGGTCGCGGGCGCGGCGTGGAGACGCAGGTAGAGCGTCATCTCGTGCGGGGCCTCGCTGGTTTCAACGAGCCAGCAGGGAAAGACGTTGGGCGCGTCGGCCGGTGGCGCGAAGCGCAGCTGATGCGAGCGGTAGCCGATGTGTGTGAGACCAGCGGGCGGCGCGGCGGGCAGGGCAAGTTCGCATTGCCACGCCGGGACCGCGATGCGCATTGACTGCGTGGGGATGATGCGAGCGGGCGCAATGTTCTTGCAGCCGGTGAGCCGCGCGGCGGTGACGGTGCGGGGCGCGTCGAAGAGCTGCTGGCGCGGGCCGGAGGCGATGACCTGGCCGCGGTCGAGGACGAGGAGATCGGTGCAGAAGCGGAAGGCCTCTTCCATGTCGTGCGTGACGAAGAGGATTGCGCCATTGAAGCCTGCGAGCGCCTCGCGGAGCTGACCCTCCAACTGGCGGCGGAGATGCGGATCGAGCGCGGCGAAGGGTTCGTCGAGCAGGAGCGCGTCGGGCTCGACGGCCATGGAGCGGGCGATGGCGGTGCGCTGGCGCTCGCCGCCGGAGATTTCTCCAGGACAGCGATGGGCGAGGTGCGCGATGCCCATGCGGGCGAGCTGATGCTGCACGCGGCGGTCGCGCTCTGCGGGCGGGAGCGCGTGCAGGCCGAAGGCGATGTTTTCGGCGACGGTCATGTGGGGGAAGAGCGCGTAGTCCTGAAAGACGATGCCAATGCGGCGCCGCGCAGGGGGCAGATTGATGCGGGCCTCGCTGTCATAGAGGACCGTTCCGTTGAGCGCGATGCGGCCACTCGCGGGAGAGGCGACGCCTGCGATGAGGCGCAGCGTCATGGATTTGCCCGCGCCGGAAGCGCCGAGCAGGCCAACGGCTCCGCGTGCGGCGCGCAGGTGAATGTGAAGGGTGAAGGAGTCGAGAGGTCTAGTGACGTCCATCTCCAACGCGGGACTGTGCGGCTGCGGTTGGGGAGGGTGCGCGGGGATTTGCGGTGGCTTGGTGAGTACGCTCGCAGCGAGCGGCGGTGCGATGTTCTGGCGACGATACCGGAGACTTGCACGGCTTTCGCGGTGGAGCAGGCGAATGATGGCGAGCGAAAGAGCGACGATGAGAGCGACCCAGAGCGCGGCGGCGCGCATGTTGTCGCTCTCTGCGGCGGAGTAGATGGCGAGGGGGAGGGTCTGCGTGCGGCCTGGGATGTTGCCGGCGAGCATGAGGGTGGCGCCGAACTCGCCGAGGGCGCGGGCGAAGGCGAGGATGGTTCCAGCGAGAACGCCGGGTGCGGCGAGAGGCAGCAGGATGCGGCGGAAGATGCGGGGCTCGGATGCGCCGAGGGTGCGCGCGGCCTCAAGGAGGGTGGGATTGACTTGCTCCAGCGCACCGAGCGCGGTGCGGTACATCAGCGGAAAGGCGATGACGGTTGCGGCGAGGACGGTGGCCGGCCAGGAGAAGACGATGGTGACGCCGATGTGCGCGAGGGCGCGGCCGATGGGGCTCTGGCGGCCGAAGGCGAGCAGCAGCAGAAATCCGACGACGGTGGGCGGCAGGACGAGCGGCAGCGTGAGGATGCCGTCGATCCAGGGGCGGAGTTTGCTGCGCGAATCGTAGAGCGCCCAGGCGGCGAGCAGGCCGAGGCAGAAGGTTGCGATGGTGGCGCAGACGGTGGTAGCGAGCGAGATGAGAAGCGGCGATGCGTCGATGGCGAGCATTACTGTGCAGCCATGGTAAATCCACGCCGCGTAAAGAGGCTGCTTGCGGCAGGCGAGGCGAGCCAGGCGACGAAGTCCGATGCGGCGGTGGGGTGCGCGCCGGTGCGGAGTGCGGCGGCGGGATAGACAATGGGGTCGTGGGTGAGCGCCGGCGCGATGGCCACGACGCGGACCTTGCTGGAGGATGCTGCATCGGTGGCGTAGACGAGGCCTGCGTCGGCGTTGCCGGTCTCAACGAAGGCGAGCACCTGGCGGACGCTCTCCGCGAGAACAAATTTCGGATGGAGCGTGTTGTAGAGGCCGAGGGTGGTGAGGGACTGCTGCGCGTAGAGGCCGGCGGGGACGGGGCCGGGATCGCCGATGGCGATGGAGCGAACAGCGGGACCCGCGAGCTGATCGAAGCCGGAGAGGGTGGAGTGGAGAGGCGCGATGAGAACCAGCGAGTTGCGCAGCAGGTCGCGTCGTGAGCCGGGGACAAGCAGGCCCTTGTCGTCGAGCTGGTTCATGGGGCCGGCGGCGGCGGAGAGAAAGATGTCTGCGGGCGCGCCGTGCTCGATCTGCTGGGCGAGCGCGCCGGAGCCGCCGAAGTTGTTGCGGAACTCGACCTCGGGATGGTCGCGGATGTAGGCGGCTTCCGCGGCCTGGATCGCGTCAGTGAGGCTGGCGGCGACGGAGGCGGTGAGAACGATGCGGCGGTCAGTGCGACAGGCGGTGAGCAGCACAACGCAAGAAGAGATGAGCGCGACGGCAACGGCGCGGCAAACGATGCGGCGATGAGTGTCGAGGAGCATCAGGCCTCTTCAGTTTACGGTGCGCTAGAAGGGCAGGCGCATGGTGAGGACGAGGTTGTGGTTAGAAGGATGGAAGTGGGTGACGGCGATCTGCTCGCCCGCGCCGAAGGTGAGGCCGAGACGGCCGCGCTCGCCATCGGGACCGTGGGAGAGGGGGATGCGGCCGATGACCATGCCAGGGGTTGCGTAAGTGACGGCCTTGCCGTCATTGGAGCCGCCGTAGAAGAAGGTGGAATTGATCTCGGCTTCCGGCCAGAAGAGACGCGCGACGCCGGTGCGGGCGAGGCGATACTGCACGACGGAGTTGGACAGGATGCTGTGACCGAGGCCCTGGCTGTCGGTGACGGGCAGGGTGCCGCCTGCGGTGGAGGTGAGATCGAAGAGGCCCCAGCCTTTGCCGACGGCGAGAGTCGGTGTGACGACCGCGCAGCAGGAGCCGTTGCCGT
This sequence comes from Acidobacteriota bacterium, assembly GCA_021836865.1. Taxonomy (GTDB): domain Bacteria; phylum Acidobacteriota; class Terriglobia; order Terriglobales; family Acidobacteriaceae; genus Telmatobacter. Next base: position 3,534 of record JAKBHH010000140.1, on the reverse strand, counting down.
TTTTTCCGGTGGGCACGGAGCCGCCGAGGAAGGCAGTGACGATGGCGTTGCCGCTCTCTTCGTTGCGGGCGAAGAGGCGCAGCTTGCCCAGGAAGGTGACGTCACCGAAGCCATCGTTGGTGTTGGGCGCGAGGTGATTGAAGAAGGGCGGCGTGTTGAAGAGCAGCTCGATGCGGCGAAAGGGGATGAGCTCGAGGCCCTTGCCGTTGTCATAGACCCAGGTGTCGTAGCCGGCGTTGGAGACATTGCGCACGAAGTCGGTGCGAAGCTCCTGCTCGAGGCGGGGCGTGACGGTGACGAGCGGGGTTATCCAGTGGGGCTGCTCGCTCTGGGTGGCGGCGACGCGGGCCTGGTAGCGGCCATCCCAGGAGGAGACCGTTTGCGCGCGGACGGGCACGGGGACGAGCAGCAGGCAGGCAATGAGGGCTGGGCAGAAAGAGAGCGCAAATCTGGGTGACCGGATGAGGGGAAGCATCACGTAACGATTTTACACGACTTACACTAACGAATCTACGCGATTGATGCCACGCGCTTTCCGAAGCGGGATTGCGTGCGTTGCACGGGTGCGCAAGCGGGATGTAGGCTGGGGCCTTGCAGGACGGCAAGGATGTGGCGCAGCGATGGAGGCGGGAATGGCGAAGAGCGATGTGTTGTTGACTCCGCGGGAGGCCGCGGCGGCGCTGGGCGTGAGCTACGCCACGATCAAGCAGTGGATTCTGGCGGGGAAGGTGAAGACGCGCAAGACGCCGGGCGGGCATCATCGCGTGCCGCAAAGCGCGTTGCGGACACTGCTGCAGGCAGAGCCGGAGAAGCCGCGGATTGAGTCGCGGGAGCGCTTTAGAAATGTGAGCGGGCGCAACCAGCTTGTGGGCACGGTGGTCGAGGTGAAGTTCAGCGGGCTGCTGGCCAAGGTGGTGCTGTCGATCGGGGAGCAGCGGATTACGTCGATTATCACGTCGGATGCGGCGCGGGAGATGCAGCTGCGCAAGGGGCAGACGGCGGCGGCGCTGATGAAGTCGACCGAAGTGATGATTGTGCGGGTGTGAGGCGGCGCGCGGTAAGAATCCATGCGCGACCCCGATCCGGGCCGTTCGTGATGCAGAGCACAGATTTGAGCAACTGACTGACGGCTGCTTTTTGCCGCAAGTCCTTGCCTTGCCAAGAGCTTTCTGCCGCGAGAGGCCCACTCTTCCAGAGTGCGGCGCGTGCGGGCGCTCACAGCATTAAGAACTGAATTGTATGGCCGTGTGACGAGTGTCACATACAGCCCCCTCTGCATTTTGATTCCATTCGTATGAACGACACCGAGTCGATCCGGTGTACCTGCACGGTGAGCGAACTCCGCAAGGGCTCGCCCGCTCAGGTGTGTATTCGGGTCGCCTCTGTTACAAGGTGCCGTGCAAGATTCGGTCCCTACGAAATTCACAATCTAGGCAAGGAGGAACTATGAAGTACATCGTTCCATCAGTTCTCGTGTTTCTGATGGCTGCTGTCAGTGGGCAGGCAGGCACTATTCATGGCAAAGTTACGGGCGCCAAGGGCGAGTCCGTTGTTTATATTGACGCGATTCCCGGCAAGACCTTCCCTGCTCCCACGCAGCATGTGGAGATGGACCAGAAGGGGCTGATGTTCATGCCGCACCTGCTGGTTGTGGAGAAGGGCGCTACGGTGGACTTCAAGAACGACGACAGCGTGGAGCACAACGTCTTCTGGCCGGCGATCAGCGGCAACAAGAGCCTGGGCCACAACATGGGCACATGGCCGCGCGGCCAGCAGCGCAGCTTCAAGTTTGACAACGCCGGCGTGGTGCCGCTGCTCTGCAACGTGCACCCGGACATGGCGGCCTACATCGTGGTCTCGCCGACGCCGTATTTTGCCGAGACGGACAAGGCGGGCGCGTTCAAGATCGAGAACGTTCCCAACGGCACCTACAAGCTGACGGCCTGGAACGAAGCGGGCAAGGGCAAGACGCAATCGGTGCAGGTGACGGTGACCGGCGACGTGGAAGCGAACATCGCGCTGAAGTAATCGACAACAACAGGCCGTGGGCGCATGCGTCCACGGCACAACCCACGGGCAAGGCGACGGGGAACGGCCGGCATGCTGAAGCGATATGAAAACAAAGCGGTCGATGCGGGATGGCTGAACACCAACTTTCCCTGCATGATGGCGTGTCCCGCGCACACGAATGCGGGCCGCTACGTTGCTCTGATCGCGGAAGGAAAGTTCGAGGAAGCGTACCGCTACGCGCGCGAGCCGAATCCGCTGGCCAGCATCTGCGGCAGGGTCTGCGCGCATCCATGCGAGACGGCCTGCCGTCGCGGCGCAATTGACCGTCCGATCTCGATTCGTGCGCTGAAGCGGTTCCTGACGGAGCGTCATGGGCCCGAGTCGCGGCGGCCCGTCGATGTGAACCGGGGACGCAACCAGAAGAAGCTGCCCTTCAAGGTGGCCGTTGTGGGCGCGGGGCCGGTTGGTCTTTCGGCGGCGCACGATCTGGCCCTGATGGGCTATTCGGTCACGATCTATGAGGCCGCGCCGGTAGCGGGTGGAATGCTGCACCTGGGCGTGCCGGAGTATCGCCTGCCGCGCAGCGTGATCCAGGCGCAGGTGCGCGAGATTCTCGCGGTCGGCGACATTACGCTGAAGCTGAACCAGGCGGCGGGGCGCGACTTCACGGTTGCCGGATTGAAGGACCAGGGCTTCGACGCGGTTCTGATCGCGGTGGGAGCGCATCGCAGCCGCGATCTCACGATTCCCGGCGTCGATCTCGATGGGGTTCACAAGGGCATCGATTTTCTGCTCAACGTCAACCTCGGCTATCAATTCACGATCGGCAAGAAGGTGATCGTCATCGGCGGCGGCAATGTGGCGATGGACGTGGCCCGTTCCGCGGCGCGCGAGGTGGTGCGCCAGCATGCGCCCGGAGTTGAGGAGCATGAGCCGGATCAGGAGAATATGGACGCGGTTGCGAGCAAGGAGATGATGGATATCTCGCTTTCCGCTCTGCGGCTGGGCGCAAGAGAGGTACATCTGGTGTGCCTTGAGGGCCGCGCGGAGATGCCCGCATCGCTGGAAGAGATCACCGAGGCGGAGGAGGAAGGCGTGATTCTCCATCCGGGTCTTGGTCCGAAGCGCATTGTGGGCGGGCCCGGCGGCGTGACGGCGCTCGAGGTTCTCAAGACCAAGCAGGTCTTCGATGAAAATGGACGATTCAATCCCACGTTCTACGAAAACAGCGAGTTTCTGCTGGATTGCGACACAATCATCATGTCGATCGGGCAGGCGCCGAAGCTGGACTTTCTGCGGCCGGAGGACGGCGTGGAGATTTCGCGGCGTGGGCTGATCGCGGTGCAGCCGCGCACGCTGATGACGTCAGTGGCGGGCATCTTCGCAGGCGGTGATTGCGCCTTTGGGCCGCGGCTGATTATCGACAGCGTCGCCGACGGCAAGCGCGCGGCAATGGGAATTGATGAGTATCTGCGCGGCACCAGCCACCCCGAGGCGTCGATTGAGGTGGAGGTTCTGAACCGC